>RFIZ01000286.1 GCA_003695105.1 Fidelibacterota bacterium | reverse complement strand
GGATTGCAAACACTGCAAACAGGGGTCCCGCGGCAGAAGAAGGCCTGGGCCCAGTTGAAACAGGAAAAAATCAGGAACTGGGCCTCGAAAAAACAAAAATTGGAGGAATTGCTCCGGCATGCCGGATTCTGAGAAAAAAATCCTATTTTTGGTTGGCTGTCCCCGTTCGGGAACCACTCTGGTTCAGGAAATTCTGAACCGACATCCCGCCATCGCACTGGCACCGGAGTTATTTTATATCAGACATTTTGTTGAGACCACTCCCACTTTGCAGGATTCGGAAAGTCGCCTGCGTTTGGGAAAAAAAATTATCGCCCAGGACTGGTTTGATCGTCTGGAGATTGAAAAAGAAGAATTTCTTCACTGGATGGAAACCCGGGGGACCACCCATGCACTCATCTACCGGGAATTATTACGGCGTTATGGTGCCCAGAAGGATGCAACCTGGATAGGTGACAAGACCCCAAACAATGTTCTTTATATTCCCCGCCTGCTTACCTATTTCCCGGATGCAGTTTTCCTTCACATTCTGCGGGATCCACGGGCCGTGGTTCGTTCCTGGAAGACCGTACCCTGGACTACAGGTACCATTTGGGGCGATGCGAAAATCTGGCGTAAATATATCCGTGCCTGGGATCGATTCAGATCTTATACTGAAGGTCGGGGGCTCACAATCCGGTACGAAGATGTGATCGGAAACCCCGAGACCACCGTTCAGTCCATTTGTCAATTTTTGAATCTACCCTACGATGAGGCCCTCCTGAATCCGTCCGGCAGGGAATCCAGTTTTGTACCGGAAGCCGAACCCTGGAAAAAGAATGCTGCTGCTGGCATCGACCCGGATCTCCGTGATCGATGGCAACAAGAACTTACCAGCACGGAAATCGCAGGTATTGAATGGATCTGTGGTTCAGACATGGTAAAATGGGGGTACCCACTGCGAACGAAATGGTGGCACCGAATTCGCCACCTATCTGTGTCCGTTTGGTTTCCGTACGTGACGTTCCTTAGAAGAAAGCTGAGCAAGTGAAGATAGGATTTTTGCACGTAGGCCACGAACGGCACGGGGTTCGGCGATTTGGTCACATCCTGTCGGCTGCTGTCGGAGAAAAAGTCACGGTGGTGGATTGGAACTACGAACCGGGACTGTCGCTGGAGACGGTAGATCCCCGGCTGGAAACCGTAGATCTGGTTCACATACAGTATAACGCTCAATTTTATAGTTCGGTCTGGGGCACCCTCTTCACGCAGGTGCAGAACCTTGCATCCTTCCTGCGGAATTGCCAGCGTCCTGTTGTCGTCACTCTGCATGATATTTATGAACCGGGTTACCTCAAAAGTGCCTACCATTTTTCGTGGATGGACTGGGTCAAATCCAGGGTGGCTCCTTATCGAAGGAGTTACCAGGTATTGGCTCGATACCGAGTCTGGCCGGTGGTGAATTCGGGGGAAGAGTCACGGAGACTTCGTGCTATGGTTGCTTCCATCACTCCTCGGGTGATTCCACATTATATCGAATCGATGCCAACCCGGGTTCCCCCGGCAGAAGCCAAAGCAAAGCTGGGCTTGCAGGGAAAAACAGTATATATCATGCTGGGTTTTCTACATCCCCGTAAACGACAGGATTTGGCCATCGCCTGTCTACCCCATCTACCCAGGGATTGGCAGCTGATTTTGGTTGGGGGAGCGGTGCCGGCGTTTGCCTATTATCAGAATGATCTTCTGGAACAGGCCAAAGGACTGGGAGTGGAAAAGCAAGTAACCATTACGGGCTATATTCCTGATGACCGGTTACCTCTGTATCTCAGTGCCGCTGACGCAGCCATCTGTCCCTTTGCCAATGTGTCCGCATCGGGAAGTTTGTCAACGTTGATGGCAGGAGGAGTGCCGATTGTGGCTTCGGCTCTGCCTTTGTTTGAAGAATACAATGAAATGACTCCGAACGCAATCTTGATCGTACCCGATGAAAACCCCGTGTCCTATAGCAGGGCCTTGCAAACGGTGGTGTCGGAACGGAATGAACGACGAAAGGGACTGCAGAATCTGGCCAGGCAATTGAGTCCCCAGAAGATTGCAGACCGTTACCTGGAATTGTACCGGGAAATCCTGCTCTGATGCCGGTCCGCCAACCCGTAAAAACGTTAGCCCAGCATACTTTTGTCTATGGGATAGGAAGTATCGCCAATAAATTCGTAGCCATCCTGTTAATACCCATTCTGACGCGGACCTTGTCCAGGGCCGATGTAGGATTTGTAGCCATCATCGAGATGATTGAATTGTTTTTAACCAGTTTTCTGGTACTGGGTATGGGGAATGGTCTGCTTCGTCATTTGAATCTGTGTCCGCCCAAGGATCAGAAGGCTCTGATATCGTCTGTATTCTGGATTCGTCTGGCCCTGAACGTGGTGGTAACCATCGTCCTGGTTGCTTGTCGGCACTCCTGGGGGAACTTTTTAGGTATTCCCCCTGAATATGAATACCTGCTCCCGTGGATATTTCTGAATGGTCTCCTGGTGGTTACGGGTAGATTTTATCTGACTCTCTGGCGGTTTTGGGAACAGCCCCAAAAGGTCATTCTCCTCTCATTGATCCAACTGGCCACTCATTTGGGGCTGGCCATTTTTTTCCTTTTGGGACCCGCCTACGGTGTCGCCAGTCTGGTTTTTTCCAAATGTATTGTGTACGGCTTGAGCACCCTTTTTACCATTATATCCGTCCTGGGGCAATATTCGGTTCAGCCCCGCTGGTCCTACTTTGCCCGGGTGGGATCGTTTGGATTCGCCTTCATCCCTCTGGCGATGGTGGCTCCGGTGCTGACCACCTCCGATCGTTTTTTCCTGAATCGATATGTCGACCTGTCCACAATTGGCGTTTACTCCATCGGCTATAAGTTTGGCATGTTGATCAATATGCTGTTGGTGACCCCCATGCAGATGGCCTGGCTACCCATGTTATTTAAGATGAACACCGAGAAGAAATCGGCGGGTATGATCAGGGATTTGATGTATTACTATTCATTTCTGGCCGTCTTGGTTTTGGTATTGGTCACAGTATTCCGCGAAGAAATCATCTTATTACTGGCAACGGAAAAGTATCTGCCCGGCGCCCGTTTCATTCCAGTGATTGCCCTTGCTTATCTTGCCAACGGGTATCGCCACTTTTTCTTGGCCGGATCGGCTCTGAAGGATCGAACCACACCTCTTGGTATCATGGCCTTGGTCACGATCGGACTGAACCTGATTCTGAATTATGTTTTCATCAAATCTATGGGTACCTGGGGCGCTGCCATTGCAACGGTGATATCCTATGTCTTTTTGTCCTTATCGATCTGGTATCAGTCCGATTCGGCCTGGTCGATTCAGTGGCAATGGAAACGGATCGGACTTCTCTTTGCCTGGGGGGGATTCGTGAGTTTTCTTTCTTTTGAAATCTTTCTTTCTAATTCCGTTTACCGGATCGGAGTGGAGATTTTCTGGGTGATTCTGTTCTTCCTGGGGATCCGTGTCTTTGGATTGATCAATGCCCGAGAATGGGCCGGAATTCAGTCATTGGGCACTCAAATCCTGCAGAAAGTCAAAGGGAATCGTTGATGGATGCACCGCTCCTGGTAACAGGATGCCCCCGGTCGGGGACGACCTGGGTGGGAAAAACCCTGGCACTCCATCCGGATATGGGCTATCTCCAGGAGCCATTCAACAACGACCATAATCAGGGCCGGGTGCCGGGAAAGTGGCCCCATCGATTTTTTTATATTCACTCCGGCAACGCCGGAACCTTCCGACCGTTGGTTGAGCAACTCTTTCATTTCACCTATTATCCCGTTCCCGGATTGTTTGCCCGGCAGAGCTGGAGGGACCGGGCTATGCATCTGAAAGAATTTTGTTTATGGACCCGGGCCCGGTGGATGGCGAAACGACCCTTGATCAAAGATCCTTTCGCCTTTTTTTCCACCCCCTGGTTGGTTCGGGAAATGGGAGTCAAACCCATCATCCTGATCCGGCATCCGGCGGCCGTCATCAGTAGCATCAAACGACTGAACTGGAATCTGCGTTTCGACCATTTCCTTGAGCAGCCGGAGTTGATGCAGGACTGGTTGTGGGACTTGGCGGAAGAGATCCAGTCGGTTTCGACTTCTCAGGCCGGATTCCTGGCCAAAGGGATCGTCTTTTGGAAGCTATTTTACCAGACGGTCATCAAATGGGAAACCAGGTATCCGGACTGGATTTTTCTCAAACACGAGGATTTGTCCAGACATCCGGTGGCCGAGTTTGCTCAATTGTACCAGAAGTTAGGTCTGAAATTTGACCCATCCATTCGTCGAAAAATCATTCAGATGACAGAATCGACTTCCCATACAGAAATCCCGTCCACCGCCCCGGCGGCCTATGTAACCGTGAACAGTCGTGCCAACCTGACCAATTGGAAGAAACGCCTGCATCCGGAAGAAATTCAGACCATCTACGTTGCTCTCCAACCGCTTTGGTCGCGTTTCTATAGTGAGAACGACTGGTAACGCTCCGGTGAAACCAAACTATAGCCAAATCGATTGACTTCGGTTTCAAAGCGTTTTTCTATCTGATGGAAGTACCATTGATTTACCCACTTCTTCCGGTACGTCTGCCATTGATCAAAATATTTTTCATTGATCCCTGATTTCATTTCCAACCTGAAGGGGATAGGTTTCAGATCCAACATGTGAAAGACAGTTTGGAGTACTCGATTGGGATCCTGGACAAAATCTTCGTACCGTAACACCATGACCTGCTTCAAATGGACACGATCTTTCAGCATGAGGGAATGACATCGAACCCAGTGAGCGATCAGAGATCGCAGAGAAGTATAACTCCATTTTTTGGTGGCCAGAGCCACAGCAATCGGATGTCGAATCAATAGGATAAAGGCTGCTTCAGGAAACAATGCTTGCAGAAATCGCGTCTTGATTATATTGGGTGGGGACTTTTCCACCAGGACAGGTTTATTCAGATTCCACCATTTTGACCATTCCTGAAACAATTTTGTTCGGTTTTCCGCCGAGACCAGGGGGGATTTCTCCGTGAGATGCATGTCTTCCGCGAACCCGAACTTTCCCGGTCCTCCATAGCGCTTGGCAATCGGGTATACTGACTGCAGAAATTGTCCTTCATCTTCATCCACGCCGGTATTGGAAAACCCGGAAATGTCCGGATGAGTTTTCAGGCTTTTAAAGAAGAGGGAAGTTCCGCTGCGGTGGAGTCCACCGATGAACACAAATTTATGCCCATTATCCATGAAGAAAGTTAAACCGGTTGGCTGTGAGTTTACCTGAAGAAAAGTGCTTCAAGGCGTGTAATTTCTTCCTCACGAAAGGGAAGAAAAAATGCAAACGAAGTCCTACCTTCCGACTGTAGTACTCATTTTGGTTCTGGGTCTGTTTCTCTATCCCATGATGTTCCAGGGTCTGGTTCCCGCCGCCAACGATACGGTTTCCCGGCTGCCCATCAATGAATGGATCAAACATTACCACCAGGAACACCATAGCAAACCGGAATGGTTTCCCATGCTGTTCAGTGGAATGCCCGCCTACGGGAGTTATATCACCGGCTATCAGGGACCGGTCAGCAGTCTGCTAATGGGCTCCTGGATAAATCGTGGATTTCGGTACTTTTTCTTCTTCCTGATCGGTGGACTGGGAGTCTATGTTTTTCTGCGCCGGCAAGCCCATTCTCCGCTTCCAGCCCTCCTGGGGGCGATTTCCTATTCCCTGACGCCCTATATGTTCGGCCTGATCAATGCGGGCCACGCCTCCAAAATGATTGCCATCAGTTATATCCCCTGGGTGTTCCTGACGGTAGACATGGTCTTGAGGCAACCGGGATGGAAAGCCTGGCTCTCCCTGGTGATGGCCAGTGGTCTCCAGCTCTGGTCGAACCATCCCCAGGTTACCTACTATACCTGGATGTTGGCCGGCTTCTGGTGGCTCTGGACCCTGATCCGGCGCTGGAAATCCGGAGAGCCGGGACCGTCCTCCTGGCTGACCTCCGGTCTCATAGTAGGCGGATTGGTCTTGTCTTTGGTCATGGTGGCCGACCCCTACGCATCAGTGTATTCCTTTCAGCAGCACTCCAACCGGGGGGCGGAATCGGTCCTGGACAAATCGGGTGAAACCGATTCCGGCACCAAATGGGAGTATGCCACCCAGTGGTCCTATCATCCGCTGGAGCTGGTGGCTTTCATCAATCCCTACTATTTCGGACTCCAGAATTTCCCCACCCGGGATGTGAAATCAGCCGCCTACTGGGGGTATATGCCTTTTACTCAATCGACTCACTACCTGGGACTGATTCCCCTGTTGCTGGCGATATTGGGGTTTTGGGTGAAACGTAACCGGGAATGGGACTGGTTTTTCCTCACCAGCACCGTCCTGATTTTGGTGATTGGTTTTGGGAAATATTTTCCGCCTCTGTTCTGGTTGTTGTACAAATTCGCGCCCTTTTTTGGAAAATTTCGGGTCCCATCCATGATTTATATTTTACTGCCCTTTATCTTCTCCGTCTGGGGCGCTATGGGACTCTCCCGGATTCTGTCCACACTAACGGAGAGTTCTGAAGTTGACCGGCAACGACTGAAGCGGTCGGGCCTGATTCTGTTCGGAACGATCAGCGGCCTCAGTCTCCTCCTGCTTCTATTCGGAGGCAACTTCCTTTCCCTGGTCCGGGCTGAGGACCTGGGCCGGTACCAGGATCAGGTACTTGCGGCGATCAAATCTGCCCGACTGGCACTGTTCCAGAAAGGAGCCGGACTGGCTTTCGCCCTGTCCGGAGCCGCCCTGGCCGGATTATGGCTGACCCTGAAAAAACAACTCCCGGTGCAGGGATTGGCTCTGATGCTGATCGCCCTGACTGTGATCGATTATTGGATCGTGGATCGCGAATTTCTGGCCTTGAAGCCCGAACGGAATCTCACAACTCAGTTTCGCCGGACGAAAGCCGACCGTTTTCTCCAGGAAAATATTGATCACGCCCGAATATTGCCTCTCAACAATTCCAACACCAATCGTTATGCCTATTTCGGCATTCCGTCCGTCAGCGGATATCGTCCGGTGAAATTGCGACTCTACCAGGACCTGTTGGATGCTCAGGGGCTGAGCTCTTTCCCGGTTCTGGATATGCTCAACGTAAAATATTTGATCAGCAATAAGACCGTTCAACACCCCCGGTTTCGTACCGTATTTACCGATGGACAAACAATCCTGGAGAATCGGGGGGTTTTGCCCAAGGCCTGGTTCGTTTCCTCGGTTCGGTCCGTAGAAACGAGTGGTGACGCTCTCGACCGGATTGTGAACCAAACCTTTGCTCCCGATTCCTTAGCCGTGGTGGAGGACCGGCCACAACTGGCCGGTCGGTATTCGGTAGGAACGGTTATACTGCAACGTTACGAGCCGAACGCCATTGAATTGGCAACGGACAATCCCGGTGACGGCTTTTTAGTTTTATCCGAAGTATATTATCCGCTGGGGTGGCGGGCAATGCTGGATGATCGACCCATCGATATTGTTAAGACCAATTTTCTGTTGCGTGGCTTTCGGATTCCCGCCGGCAAGCATACCCTGAACCTGTCCTATCGGGATCCGTACCGTTCCATCACCGGACCCCTGTCCCGCGCCGTATTTGGCCTGGTCTTCCTGGGTTGGGTCGTCCTTCTCTGGCGGGAGCGGAAACAACAAACATGAAATGGATTCACCACACCGGTAACATCAAGGGAGGGCTCTTCCTGCTGGGGTTGATCCTCATCGCCGGATTGTTGCTCTATTCCCAATCCCTGGTCCAGTCTCTCCGGGAAGACAACCGGCGGATTGCCGGATTGTATGCCGAACTCATCACAACAGCAGTGGCCGAACAGGACGATGCCAACCTGGATTTCATCTTTGAGCACATCATCAAGAAGGTGCGGTTCCCGGTGATTCAATCCGATCCCGAAGGACGCCCTGTATCCTGGCGAAACCTGCCCGAGGAGTCCGCCGATTCGACGGAGATTCTGGCCCTGATGCACACCATGGATCGCCAAAACCCGCCTCTGCCGCTCCAATATACCTGGCCGGGAACAGGTGAGAAAGTAACGTTTGGCTATCTCCATTTCGGCGATTCGCGGTTGATCCAGCAACTGATCTGGTTGCCCTACATTGAGATTGGTGCCGTCGCCGTATTTATCCTGTTGGGATTCGTGGGTTTTTCGGTGATTCGCAACAACGAAAAACGCTTCATCTGGGTTGGAATGGCCCGGGAGACAGCCCATCAGCTGGGCACTCCGGTGTCCTCGTTACTGGGTTGGATCGATTGGTTGGAAACCCATCCCAGGCAGGCGGGAGATGTATTGGGAGAGATGAAAACGGATTTGAACCGGTTGGAACGCATCAACGAGCGTTTCAGTCGGATGGGTTCCGAACCGACCCTGGAAGAAACGGACCTGTCTGCCTGCGTGGCTGATTTGATTGCCTATTTTGAGCGCCGGATCCCCAATATGGGGAAATCCATTCAAATTATCAACGAGATCGAACCTGGACTCACGATTCAGGCCAACGGTACGCTTCTGAGTTGGGCGATCGAAAATTTGATCAAAAACGGACTGGATGCCATCGAACAATCCTCGGGAGAAATTCGGGTGAAAATGCAACGGGAGGATGGGATGATCATCCTGGCGATCCGGGATACCGGTAAAGGAATACCGAAGAAAGAATGGAAAAATATATTCCGGCCGGGATTTTCCACCAAAAGCCGCGGCTGGGGATTGGGATTGTCCCTGACCAAACGCATTATCGAAGATCTTCACGGGGGTAAAGTTTATGTGGCCAGTTCCGAACCGGGTACCGGAACCGAATTCAGAATTCAGCTCCCCCAATAGGCCGGGTTCATCAGGACTCAAAGGG
>RFIZ01000285.1 GCA_003695105.1 Fidelibacterota bacterium | reverse complement strand
CCCCCATACCTGTCAATTACCCCATACTCAACTGAAGGAATTCTTCTCATGGAACAGACCAAATTTTTATTAAACGAAAGCGATTTACCCACCACCTGGTACAACATAGCGGCCGATCTGCCGAATCTGCCACCGCCCCCCCTCCATCCCGGGACCGGAAAACCGATCGGCCCGGACGATCTGGCCCCCCTGTTTCCGATGGAACTCATTCTCCAGGAGGTGAGCACGGATGCCTCGATTCCGATTCCTCCGGAAGTGCTGGAGGCGCTGTCCCTGTATCGGCCTACCCCCCTGATTCGGGCCCGGCGGCTGGAACAGGCCCTGGATACGCCGGCAAAGATCTACTTCAAGTACGAGGGCGTGAGTCCCACAGGCAGCCATAAACCCAACACGGCTATCGCCCAGGCCTATTACAACCGGCAGGAAGGGGTCAAACGGCTCACTACAGAGACCGGTGCCGGACAATGGGGTAGTTCTCTGGCCTTTGCCACCCGCTTGTTTGGCCTGGAATGCAAGGTGTACATGGTCAAGATCAGCTACGAACAGAAGCCCTACCGGAAAGCCCTGATCGAAACCTACGGAGCCGAAATATTGCCCAGCCCCAGTACCACAACCCAGGCCGGCCGGGCCATTCTGGAAAAAGATCCCTACAGTCCCGGGAGCCTGGGCATCGCCATCAGCGAAGCTGTCGAAGAAGCAGTGGGCCGGGAGGATACCAAATATTCCCTGGGATCGGTCTTGAACCATGTCCTCCTGCATCAGACCGTCATTGGACAGGAGGCTCTGAAACAAATGGAACTGGCCGGGGATTTCCCGGACGTGGTGGTGGGCTGCGTTGGCGGCGGATCCAATTTCGCCGGGCTGGCCTTTCCATTCCTGCGGGAAAAAAT
Source organism: Fidelibacterota bacterium (assembly GCA_003695105.1). Taxonomy (GTDB): domain Bacteria; phylum Fidelibacterota; class Marinisomatia; order Marinisomatales; family J089; genus J089. The sequence continues at coordinate 2,197 of RFIZ01000285.1, read as the reverse complement.
CCACGGCAAAGACATCGACTTCCTGGCGGTGGAACCGGCTTCCTGTCCCACCCTGACGAAAGGTGAGTTACGCTATGATTTTGGGGACACGGCCGAACTGACCCCCCTGACCCGCATGTATACGCTGGGTCACCAGTTCGTGCCGGCCGCCATACACGCCGGTGGTCTGCGATACCACGGGAGTGCCCCCCTGGTTTCCCAATTGCTGGAAGACGGACTGATCCGCGCTCAGGCCTACACCCAATTGAAAACCTTCGAGTCGGCGGTGCTCTTTGCCCGCACGGAGGGGATCGTTCCGGCGCCGGAATCAGGCCACGCCGTGCACGGAGCCATCGAAATCGCCCGCCAGGCCAAAGAAGAGGGGAAAACCCGTACCATTCTCTTCAATTTGTCCGGCCACGGCTATTTCGATATGTCCGCCTACACCAACTACCTCGCCGGCAATCTGGTTGATCATGAACTCTCGGATGCCGAAGTGAAGAACTGTCTGGCGGAGATGAAAACTCCTCTGGATTAATCAGGTCCGGGGCCGGGAGGTTTCCCCTGCTTCCCGGCCCTGTCTTTCCCCTCCAATTCACTGTAAATTTTCCTATGACCTCTATCCCGGACACATTCCAACGTCTGTCCCGATCCGGCCTGAAAACCACGCCGACTGAATTTCAGGCTCTCCTGGAACCGGTGGTACGGGCCGGAAACCGGGATGAGATCCTGGCGATCCTGGATTGGGGGCATCTGAGTGAGAGCAACCGGTTCCTGGCCCGCAACGGCCTGACGGAGCCCTGGATGACTTTTCTGGAGCAGGCGCTGACCCGGTTTCGCTATTCTTTCGACGATCTGTTCCGCCAACGGGTAAGCCGTTACGGAGAAAAACCGTTCCTGCAAACTCTGGCTGGCAGCCGGGTCACCTCCTATTCGTTCGCCGATGTCTTCCGCCGCGTGCGGCTGGTGTCCCGCTGCCTTGTGAAGCTGGAAACTGGGGACCGCCCCACCGTGGTAGGATTGTTGACCCCCAATTGTCCGGAAGGAGTATGGGTGGATTTGGCCTGCTTGCGGTCCGGAATCCAGGTCGTTCCCATCCCAATCAATGTTTCCCCCTCCCAGCTGGAATTCATCCTGCACCATGCCTGTATCACCGATGTGTTTGTAGGCGGTCAGGCCACCCTCTCCCTGTTGAAGGAGATTCGCCTCTCCTCACCCCCGCGTTGGATTCGACTCCCGTCACTGAGGCAGCTGCCCTTTCCTTCCAGGAGTTGGGAAGAGTTTCTGGGAGATCCGGGGCGCGAGGAATTCTCCGCCCATCCTGTCGACCCCGAATTTGCCACGATTCTCTATACTTCGGGAACGACGGCCCATCCCAAAGGAATCGTGTTCTCCCTGACCGCCCTCCTGATCAAACGCTTCGCCCGGGCTCTGGCCTTACCCCGCATTTCCAGTGAAGATCATTTTCTGGCCTATCTGCCGTTGTATCACACTTTCGGTCGGTATTTCGAATTAATGGGAGCGCTGTTCTGGGGAGCCACCTACACGTTTGCCGAATCCACTTCCTTCAAAACCCTGTTGCAGGAGTTCCCGCTGGTTCGGCCCACGATTTTCATTTCTATTCCCAAACGGTGGGTCCAGCTCTACGAGCAGGTACGGAACAACTGTTCCTTTGAAAAGGATTCGGCTGATACCATCCGGCGTTGTATCCGGCAACTGACCGGCGGAAAACTGACCTGGGGTCTGTCGGCCGCCGGGTATCTGGACCCGGACATCTTTGAATTTTTTCAACGACACGGACTGCAATTGCTTTCCGGGTATGGAATGACCGAAGCGACGGGAGGCATTTTCATGACTCCGCCGGAAGACTACCTCCGTCATTCGGTCGGGAAGCCCCTTCCCGGACTGGAGGCGGAGCTGGCGGCCGACGGGGAACTGAAGATCCGGGGGCCCTATGTTTGTCGCTATTATCACGGCTCGCCTCCGGAGGAAATGCGCCGGAAGGGCTGGTTTTACACCGGGGACATTTTCCAGCGGAAACAGGGGCATTACTTTATCGTGGATCGCAAAAAGGAGATCTACAAGAACAGCCGCGGTCAAACCATCGCTCCCCAGAAAATCGAAAACCTGTTCCAGGATTTCGAACCCATCCGGCGCGTGTTCCTGGTGGGAGACGGGCGGGAATTCAACACCTTGCTGATTTATCCCAATCCGGAAT
>RFIZ01000030.1 GCA_003695105.1 Fidelibacterota bacterium | reverse complement strand
TGACATGACCACCTTTTCCTACACCTTCAGCGAAAATATCGATGCCACCGGATTGTATTCCGGCAGCGGCTGGCACCATATGAAACTGGTGGTCAACACCCCGGATACCAGTACGACCACTTTCACCTGTTATTTCGACGGCAACCTGGTGGGAGCGGATTCCTATTCGGACACCGGCATCGATCAGGCGGATGCCGGCAAATTCGGTCTCTTCTCCATGCAGATGGATAACGATGGGATTGCCGGCTATTTCGATAACGTGGTGGTTACCGAAAACGCGCCTCTGGCGGTGATCCCCGATGAAACGGCGCCCCTGCCTGAGGCCTTTACCCTGGAGCAAAACTACCCCAACCCCTTCAATCCCACCACCGTCATCAATTTCACATTGGGAACGGATCAGGTTGTGGAACTGGAGGTGGTCAATCTCAGAGGAGAAAAAGTAAAAACCCTGGTGGAGGGCTATCTGCCGGCGAACCGGTATCAGGTGACCTGGGACGGAACCAATGACCAGGGATACACCGTGCCCTCCGGGATGTATATCTATACCCTCAGTAACGGAAGCCGGATGGTTTCCAAGAAAATGGTCTTTGTCAAGTAAATCGGCCGGGGGCAGGGTGCCACCCTGCCCCTTTTCTGACTTGAAACGATTCATTTTATTGGTCATGACGATGACTTTCCTCCGGGCGGGTGAAGGGGGAAAGCTGGCGGGATCTGTCCGGACGGAAGACGGGGAACCCCTTCCCGGAGCCAATATTGTGTTGACGGGGACGGACCGGGGAGCCGTGGTTCAGGCGAACGGCGAATTTTTTCTCCTGAACATTCCTCCCGGCACCTATGACGTGAAGTGTATGATGATCGGCTATGAAACCAAAGTAGTCCAGGGGGTCGTCATCCGGTCCGACCTCACCACCCGGCTGGATATCACCCTGTCGCAAACCGTTCTGGATTATGAACGGGAAGTGGTGGTGGAAGCGGAACGGCCCCTGATCCAAAAGGATGTTACCTCGACTCAATCCGTGTTGAGCCAGGACGAGATTGTGGACCTGCCGGTGGAAACCATCGGAGATATTCTGACGACCCAGGTTGGATTTACGGAAGACGCATCCGGCGGCATCCACGTCCGCGGGGGACGAACCAAGGAGATTCTCTATCTGGTGGATGGAATCGAAGTTCGGGATCCCCTGAGCGGATCCTTCCCGGCACCGGTTAATCAGAATGCCATTGCGGAAATGACCGTCATCAGCGGTACGTTCAACGCCGAATACGGTCAGGCCATGTCCAGTGTCGTCAATATCATTACGCGGGACGGGTCGGACAAACCGACCGGACGGATTGAATTTCTCTCCGACCAGCTCAATGACTTTCGCTACCACCGGTCCGGGGCCTTTCCCAGTGTTGCCGATACCAATTTCCACTGGATCGATCTGAAACCGCAATTGATCCTCTATGCCCGGGATCATCGCCGGCTCTTTTCCCGCCGGCCGGTGCTGCCTCTCGTGGACTGGCCGGTAAGGGGTGGATTAAACGTCACGTCCGGGGGGAGACTGCCTTTCAGCCGCATCTATTATTATCTGGCCACCCGGGTCCACGCCCAGGACTCTCCTTTACCTTCCGGAGCCACCCTGAGTCAGGATGTACAACTGAAGCTGACCCGGTCCCTGGGACACCGCCTGAAACTCTCCTGGCTGTGGCAAGGGTCCGATGAGATTTCTCAGCCCTATTCCCATCCCTGGAAATACCATCCAGAACACCAGGCGCATACCTACCAAAATTCCAGTCGCTGGGCGTTGTCCCTGACCCATACGCTGACCCCGGCCCTTTATTACACAGTCAGTCTGAACCGGCAAATCCTTCAGTCTTACACCGGAGTTCAGACCAAAACCCCCTCCCAGTATGTTCGTCCCAATACGGATGCCTCCTATTATTTCTACGGGTCTGCTGAGGGGGAATTTGAGGGGGATGAAGGAATCTATTCTCTGGACCAGTCCCTCACAACCGCCGGTCGCTTCGATCTCACCTGGCAGGCCAATCACCGTCATCTTTTGAAAGCGGGCGGTGGCCTGACCCGGCATCATTTGGATATCTACACCGAAGAGGAACCCTGGGTGGGCGGGGCCAATTTTGTCGATGACAGCACATTCACTCCCCGGGAAAGTTTCTTTTATGTCCAGGATAAACTGGAATTTGATTACCTGATTCTGAACATCGGATTTCGCTGGGATCAGGTGGATCCCCGGGCCACCATGTGGCAGCGGCTGGATCGCTTCGTCTTGTGGGATTCGACCGCCTCTCAATGGATTCCGGCCCCGCTGGTGGAGGTACCTGCCCAGTCCCAGTGGTCCCCCCGGATCGGTATCGCCTACCCGGTAACGGTCAATACCGTGTTTCATTTCAGTTATGGACATTTTTTCCAGACTCCGCCCTTCGATGCGTTTTACTATAATGCCCAGAAGGATTTGGGATCTGCCCTGCCCCTGGTTGGCAATCCGCGGGTTCAGGCCCAGAAAACGGTGGCCTATGAAACCGGCGTCACCCAGGTTCTCACTCCCGATATTTCGCTCACAGTCACCGTCTGGACCAAAGATATCCGGGGTCTGTTGAGCACCCTTCAGGTGCGGTACCTGTCCAATCAGTATGTGGTCTATACCAATACGGATTACGCCAGTGTCAAAGGGGTCGACCTTTCCCTGGAGAAACGGTTTTCCCGCGGGATGGGAGGAGCCCTGAATTACACCTACTCCGTAGCCAAGGGAACCAATGCCAATCCCCTGGGAGGGTATTTTTCCGCCTACGTTCAGGAAGAGGTTCCCCACCAGGAATATTACCTGAGTTTTGATCAGCGCCACGACCTGGCCCTGAACCTGTATCTTCGTACCGGACACCAACGGGGGCCGGCCTGGGGTCCTCTCCACCCCTTGGGAGGCTGGACGGCCAACCTGATTCTCAACGCGGGCAGCGGATTGCCCTATACTCCCTTTGTGGACCCCACGGTGCGGGTGGAGGTGAATTCGGCTCGCATGCCCTGGACTTTTACCGCCGATCTCCGCCTGAAGAAGGACCTTTTCTCCGGACGGATACGGGGAACCCTGTTCCTGGAGGCCAAGAACCTGACCGATTATACCAATGTGCTCTCGGTCTATCCCCGCACCGGTAAACCGTTCGATCCCGGCTTTTCAGGTGTGGGTACCTCCGAGGACGCCAACCACAATCCGGCCCACCTGGGACCGCCGCGGTCCCTCAAAGCCGGATTCACCTGGGAGTGGTAAGGTCGTGCCGGGAAAAAACCAAGGTGTGTGGCTGATTTCCCTGGTGCTGATGACCCGGCTCGGAGGGCAGATGCCGGACTGTACCAGGTGTCATTCCTCCCGCGAATTGTCGTTACAAAAAACCGCTGGTTTCAGCGAAAAAGCCGTCGGCGTCATGGACAAGGGACAAATGCAGGTCAATACCAGCAATTTCGGCGATCTGGCGGATTTTCATGTCTGGTTCACCAATTCGGCCCATTGGCCCAGGCAGGCCCCCGATGATCACCAGTATTTGTTCGGTCTGGGGTTCATGGTAGGCATCGATTCCACCAATGTCATCGAAACCGTGACTCAGGCCCAGTCCCGGGTGACGGACTGGCTGCCGCCGGATGACGCCGCCGGTCATGATTATTCCGGAGATGTGAAAGCCGTCTCGGATCAGACTCCCTTCCAGGCCTCCAGCGACTTTCGGGAGACCTGGCCCCGGGGCTACTGGACCGATACCGGCTGGCAGGCGACGGAGGAACGCGTTTGGCCGGGGTATTTTCGCATCGACGTGAACCATCCCGATTTTCCCCATACCCTGGTGGAACGGGAAGGAGAATTCACCTCCGATCGGGATGTGTATTGCACCTACACCGATGCCCAGAATTCCAAAGGGGCCGTGGGTTTGCTGGTGGAACAGACCGGGTACAGCTATGGTCGCCCCTATGGCGAAGATTTCGTGATCTGGGATCTAAAACTCCATAATCAATCCGGCCGGAACCTGGACGATATGTACGTGGGCTTTCTGGCGAAGATCCGACCCGACTATGACAATCATGATTACGTGGATTTTTGGGACACGGACGATGATGGTCAGCGGGATATGGTGGTGATCTACGATTTGAACAACACTCCCAACCGGACCTGGGCCAGCGCTTCGGACCCCATGGCCGCCATTGGTCTCCGGGTCTTTGATACACCCGGAAATCTGGGAATCACCGGTTTTCATCACTTTCCCCGGGGAGCCACTCCCACCACCGATGAAGAGCTGTGGGCGCTGATGACGGGTAACCGCCGGTCCCCGGCGCTGATCGATCCCTCTCACTATTTTCACGGGTCGGATCCCTTGATCGATTATACCGGTTTGGATTCTCTGGCCAGTTATTATCCGGCGTGGCTGGATGAGGAGAGCGGTGTGGAACTGGAGGGGGAGGCCATCAATTTCATCGTGAGCACGGGACCCTTTACCCTGCCGGCGGACTCCGTGGTGGATATCAGCATCGGACTGATTGCCGGCGATACGGGGCCCGTACCGGACCAGCCGGACTTCACCGATCTCTGGGCCAATGTCCGGACGGCCAACACCATGCACTCTTACTTTTTTCAGGGCTCCGGCCCCCCGCCACCACCGGTGGTGGGCGCCGTTCCCGGTGACGGGACAGTCACCTTATACTGGAGTGCGGAACCTTCCGAATCCTCTGTGGATGTTTTGACTCAGAAACGGGATTTCGAAGGCTACAAAATCTTTCGCAGTCTGGATCAGGGCCGGACCTGGGGTGACGTGATCACCGACGCCCAGGGGTATCCGGTGGGCTATCGCCCGTTGGCGATTTTCGATGTCGTGGATGACGTCTCCGGTGAAGACCCGGCCTTCCCCCAGTATTTGGGAAGCAATTCCGGGCTGAGCCACACCTATGTCGATTCCAATCTGGTGAACGGGGTGGAGTATTGGTACTGTGTCACCGCCTATGACCGGGGCAATCAAAACCCGGACAGCCTGGAACAGTCCTATATGTATCCCCTGGGGTCCTCGGATCTGGAACAACATACGGTGTCCGTGGTACCGGGCGCTGCGGCCACCGACTGGGAGGAATCCACCGTGCCAACGGAAGATCTGACGCCCGCCGGCGGGTCCTGCGACGGGACCGTCACGGTCGAACTGGTGGATCCCGCGGCCGTTACCGGACACGGGTATCGCCTGACCTTCGAAGATCAGGTGCCCCTGGTCCTGTCCCCCGCCGGGACCACCTACGGTCTGGGTCTGACCCTGGTGGATACCACCGTAGGAGAAACTCTCCTGGTCCGACAACCCCTCAGTGATGACACGGGGGACAATATCCCGGTGGTGGACGGCTTTCGCCTGCACGTGACCAATCCCCCGGCGGGGGTCAAGTCCATGGGGTGGACCCGGGTCAGCGGCGATACCTGTACCTTCGACTGGCGGGTGGAGAGCATCGACCCCAGCGCCGGAGCCCAGTTGATCCAGGGAGACATTCACACAATCGATGATTGGCGCATCGTGGTGGACTACTCCGGAGGAGATTCCCTCAACTGGATTGATCTGTTTACCGACATCGTTCAGCCCGAAAAGCAATGGGTTCCTATCCGGATCGAAATCATTACCGATCCTGTCCATCCCCGGGATGTCACCCGGGAATCCTGGCTGGGAGATTTTGCCATTCCGGCCCCCTGGGATACCTACCGGAAATATTACTACAGTCCTTTGGGCTGGGATCTGGAGCCCGGAGGGAAAGGATACGTCCCGGGCAGTCCCGGCTGGTATGAGAAACATGTGGATATTCTGATTCTGGAACACGATTCGGTGGACGCGGTGACCGGCGACACCCTGCCCAATTATCTCTATCTGTTCACCAACAACAAACCCGACAGTTCCTACAATGTGGCCGGAGAACTGGAAGTCATCGATGCCCATGCACCCTCCGACGGGGACGAATTCACCATCCTCACCTATAAACCTTTCCGGGAAGGATTGGTCTACCGCTTTGGCACCACGGCTGGTCAGCGGAGCACGGATTTGGTGGAAAATCCCTTGAGCCGGGTCCAGGTCGTGCCCGACCCCTATGTGGTGACCAATGCCTGGGAAACCAGTGAATTCGGCAAAAAATTGCAATTCAACCATCTGCCGGCCCGATGTACCATTCGGATTTACACTCTCATGGGAGAGGAGCTGGCGGTGGTTCCCCACGACAACACGCAGGGATATGAATTCTGGAATATGCGGACCCGCCATGACCAGTTTATTGCTCCCGGCGTGTATCTCTATCACATCACCAGCCCCGGAGGCTGGGAAACGTCCGGCCGGTTTTTGGTGATCAAATGAAGAAGACTCTAATGTTCGTCGTCCTGGGTGCCACCCTGGTCTGGCCCCAGTCCAATAAAGTGGGATCCACCACGGCCCAGTTTCTCAAGCTGGGGGTGGGGTCCCGGGCTCTGGGAATGGGCGGAAGTTTCGTAGCCCTGGCCGATGACGGGAGCGCCACTTACTGGAACCCGGCCGGGATGACGGCTGTGCCCGAGGTGTCCTTTTCCTTTCATCATCAGGACTGGGCGCTCGATATCCAGAAGGACTATGTCAGTATGATCGCGCCGATGGGTTCCAGTACGGCGCTGGGTCTGGCTCTGTCGGTCCTCCACATGGGGGAACGACCAGTGACCACCGTCCATGAACCGGATGGCACCGGATTGACTTATTCGGTGATGGATCTGGCGGCGGGATTCTCTCTGGCGCGGCAGATCAGTGATCGCCTGGCCTATGGGATGACCGTGAAAACGATCCAGTTGAGCGCGTACAACGAAAAGGCGACCGGCCTGGCATTCGATCTGGGATCCATCCTGAAAACCGATTTCCACGGTCTACGAATCGGCATGAGTTTAGCCAATTTTGGTTCGGATCTGCGCTATGAAGGGCGCGATCTGTTGGCCAAGGCCGATGTGGATGAAAGCCTGGATGGAAACGTTCTTTCCGATGTGAATCTGAAAACTGAATCCTGGCCCTTACCCCTGCGCATTCAAATCGGTCTGGCCACCGATCTGGTGGGACCGGATCCCGCCTGGATTCCTGCTGCCGGCCAGCGACTGACCCTGGCCCTGGACGCCGTTCACCCCAACGACGGGCCGGAACATGTGCACCTCGGACTGGAATGGGATTGGCGGGGCTGGATCTTTCTCCGCACCGGCTATCGCACCCAATACGATCAGGAAAGCTGGTCCTTGGGGGGCGGCCTGTCCTGGAAGCTGGGCGGATCAGGAATCTGGCGTATCAATTACGCCATTCTGCCCTTGCAAATCTTCGGACAGACCCAGCAAATCAGTCTGGACTGGCTTCTTCCCTGACAGCCTCTTCGGTTGCCCCGGCAACCATCTTACGCCGGCGATGGATATGATGAATCAGCATCAGGACCAGGGAGCCGACGATAATCAATCCCAGACCAACCCACTGGGCCTGTCTAACTCCCTCTAACACCCGTTCCGCCAGCACGCCCAGAAAATAGCCCAACAGGGAAATGGCCACGGACCAGATCAGGCCACCGATTCCGTTCAGAATCAAATATTTTTTGACCGGAATCTGAAAGGCGCCCAGCATGTAGGGCGTGACGGTTCGAAAGCCGTAGACAAACCGAAATCCGACTATGACCAGATTTTGATTCCGCTGCAGCCATTTGTCCAACGTCGCCACCCGGTGTTGCCATCCGGGTCGCCGGGTGAGCAGGGGGAGGCCGTTGTGGCGGCCCAGATGAAACAGGGTTTGGTCGATGAGGTAGGTTCCTACGAAGGCGATAAGGATCACCCATCGCAGGTCCAGATAGCCCGAACGCGCCAGGAAGGCGGCCAGGACCAGAATGGTTTCACCTTCCATCAGGATGCCGATGAACAGGGCCCAGTAGCCGTAGGTCGTCAGGAGAACCGTCAAATCCATGGCCGAGCTTACGGCGGACGGCCGGGTGAAAAAAATGTGATTCCGGTTCCGCGACTTTTTTCCTCGAATCTGACGTAACTTTATCCCCACACAGAGAAGGAATAGCGGAAATGAAAGTGTATTTCAGCGTGGATATCGAAGGCGTAACCGGCCTGACGCACTGGGATGAAGCCACCCAATCCCATGCGGATTATCCCCAATTCCAGCGTCAGATGACAGCGGAAGTAGTAGCGGCATGCCAGGGGGCGCTGGCCGCCGGCGCCGATGAAATCTGGATTAAGGATGCCCACGCCACCGGAAGGAATATTCTGGCTGGTGAACTGCCGCCGGAAGCCCGCCTGATCCGGGGCTGGAGCGGATCTCCAATGTCCATGGTCCAGGAACTGGACGATTCTTTCGACGCCATCGGTTTCATTGGGTATCATTCCGCCGCCGCCAGCGGGGGAAATCCGCTGGCCCACACCATGTCTTCCTCCAAAATCGCTGAAATGCGACTGAACGGCGATAGGATGTCGGAGTTCATGTTGCACGGATATGCAGCCCGGTTGCACGGAGTTCCGACCGTCTTTTTATCGGGGGACGAATGGATTTGTGCCCACGCCCGAACCCTGGTCCCGGCCATCGAGACCGTGGCCGTGAAAACCGGTGTAGGGGATTCGGTCATCAGCCTGCAACCCGATCTGGCCCTCAGTCGCATCCGGGAAGGAGTGAAACACGCTCTTTCGGGTCATTTGCAGGATTGTCTGTTTCCGGCCCGGGACCGGTACCGGATCGAAATCCGTTTCACCACGGCGACCCGGGCCTACCGGGCTTCCTTCTATCCCGGTGCAATCCCGGTAGATGATGTCACCCTGGGGTTCGAACACACGGATTATTTTGAAATTCTGCGGTTCGTCCATTTTGTGTTGTAAGTCCGGGCCGGGAGCCGCCACGTGGAAGGATTGGTCTCCATGAAGGCAGGGAGCGCGCCTTGACTCCCGGTTCCAGCCGCTTTTCAGCCGACCTGATCTATTGGTTCACCCGAACCAAATGGCTGTTCATTGCCCTGGCGGTGAGCTGGGTCTTGCTGGTGCTTCCTACGCCACCGGGGCTAACTCTGGCAGGGTACCATACTCTGGTCATTTTTGTCCTGACGATGATCCTGATCATCAGTGAACCGATTCCCTTACCGGGAATTGCTTTCATCATGATCATTGCGCAGGTCTATCTGGGAATCGGCGATGCCAATAGTGTGGCCAAAGCCTTCATGAATGATGCCGTATTTTTCATCATGGGCTCGCTGATGTTGGCGGTAGCCATCGTAAAACAGGGCTGGGATGCCCGCATCGCTCTGGGAATCATTCGCCTGACCGGCAATTCCACCAAACGGATCGCCTTCGGATTTGCACTGTTGTCGGCCATCGGCGGATCGTTTATCGGACAGCATACCATGGCGGCCATCATGCTCCCCATCGCCCTGACTCTGATCAAGCATACCCAGATCGAAGGAAAACAGAACCACAATCTGGCGGCTCTCTTCCTGTTTTCCATTGCCTACGGCAGTATGATCGGCTCGGTGGGCACCCCTTCAGGCGGCGCCCGCAATGCCATCATGCTCATCTATTGGAAGGATTTCGGGGTAACGCCCCTGTCCTACGGCCGGTGGATGCTGTTGTCCTATCCTTTAATCTTTCTGGAATTGCCGGTCCTGTCGTGGCTGTTGTGGCGGAATTTCGTACC
>RFIZ01000284.1 GCA_003695105.1 Fidelibacterota bacterium | reverse complement strand
GGCCAGGATGGCATCATAGATGCGTTGTTCATCGTCGAACACGGTTTGCATGAGGATGGCGATCTGCGGATGTTTTTCGGTCACCAGGCGGGTGGCTTCAATGCCGTCCATCACCGGCATCTCAATATCCATCAGCACTACGTCCACCCGTTCACCGGCATCCAGACGATCCAACAGCTCCCGGCCGTTTCGGGCGGAAAAAACCACTTCCAGGTCCCGGGGAAACAAGTCCAGTTTTTGTTGAATCGACCGGGCCAGGAGTGCATTATCCTCGGCGATCGCACACCGGATTCGGGTCATAAGATTGCCAATTTCATGAAGTAATGTACAGGTTCCCGCTGCCCCTGCCAATACGACAAATGGCGGATTACAGCGGAAGATTACAAATGACTTCGGTGCCGGTATCCCGACTGTGCAAAATCAGTTCGCCGCCCACCTCGCGACAGCGAATCTCCATATTTCCCAGGCCATGCCCTTCCGGTACATCGGCTATATCAAAGCCATGTCCGTCGTCTTTGACCATCATTCTGATTCGGTTACCGGCAGGACATTCGAGGGAAATGTCAATCCGGGTCCCGCCGGAATACTTGATCGCATTCTGGACCGCTTCCTGCGCCGAACGGAACAGACAAAGTAATTTGGCAAAGGATAATTCCACTCCAGACGGGCAGGTATTCCGCAACCGAAATTTCATCTGTCCGTTCATACTCTGGTAATGTGAAAGGAAGGTGTTCAGCCGTTTGACCAGAGCCTCCACGGTCTTTTCCTCAATGCGCAAGGCCCAGATCGAATTTCGTAACTGATGCATGGTCTCCCGACCGAAAGTCACAATATGGCGAATCTTGGACTTCACACCGGACTGATCTTGCATTTGATAGGCCAGGTTTTCCAGCGAATTCAAAATGAAAGTGAGGTGCGATCCAATGTTATCATGAAGTTCCCGGGAAATTCGCAACTTTTCGTTCAGGATCTTCTGGCGGTATCGCTCTTCCCGGAGATTCATCTCCGCTTCCCGTTTCAGGGCGGTGCGTTTTTGTTCCTGTCGATAGAAAACCACTACGGCCACTCCCGCCAGGAGCAGCCCCAGAATCACGAAGGTGGCGATGAGGAGCAGGGTGGTTCTTTTTTGGACCGATAGACGCTCCCGGGCCAGCTCCAAATCCTTTTTTTCCGTTTCATATTGAATTTGCAGCTCGGCAATGCGGGTATTGGTTTCGATATTGATCAATGAATCCTTGAAAGACTGGTATAACTTTTGATTTTCCAGCGCGTGGCGATAGTTTTGCTGTCCTTCGTAAAGAGTGGCCAGGCGATCGAAACAATAACTGACCTGATATTTGTGTTCAATCGCAGAGGAATCACTGATAACCTGTTGATAGCAGAGAATAGCCGAATCCGGTTGATGATTCCGCTGAAAAAAATCCCCCCACAGTACCAGATTGGAGAGCGCCGCAAAATGATCGCTGCTGGATGCGGCTGCCTTTTTCCCCAGCTGTAAAAATCGTCTCGCTGAAGAAAAATCCCCGCGTTCGGTATAGAATCCTCCCAGACTGTTGTAACTGTAGGGCAGGCCGATGGTGTCCCCGATTTCCGCTTTCAGTCGGAGGGACCGGGTATAATAAAATTCCGCACTGTCCACCTGACCGTTCATGTCCATCAACACGCCGTAATTGTCATACAAAGCCGTGAGCGAGGTCCACTCGTCTTCCCGTTCGGCCAGGTGAATCGCCTGGCGCATGTAATGAATGGCCCGGGGCAAATCGCGCCGTTTCAATTGATACCCCATTTGGCCATAGACGGTAATCAGTCCGTGGCGATCTTGCAGTGATTCGAAAATATGGACGGCGCTGAGATGCGCCGCCAGGCTTTCCGGATACCTCCCGTTCAAATAGAAAGCCGTAGCCAGATGTTCCAGGGCCTGGGCCTCTCCCTCAGGATAACCCAGTTCTCGGGCCTGTTGGACCGTTTCCTGGTAAATCTGGATGCTTTTTTCAATCGAACCGAATATATCTACATCGGCGATCGCATTGATGGAATCGATATCCGCCCGCGTCTGACCGATCAATACGGAGCCAAAAAAGATAGAAATGACAATTGTGCGAGTAACAGCCCGAATCTTTTCCTTCCACAGGAAGGGTAATAACTGGTTGCGACGGTTCACGGGAAAGGGAATTTATGACAACCGGAGATAATCGGGGGTGTCGAAATTGACGAAAGTCCAATTCCTGACTCTGATATCATGGGCCCGATTGGAAAAAGATACTGCTCAATTCGATCTACATGGATATAATTTCTCCCGGCGAGTAGCCGACTGTGATGGAATGAACCGAATGAACGCGTTCCCCTCTCCTCCTGTCCAGCGTCCGGATCCAGAATGCGGTTTCGAACGGGTGGGTATCTTTCTGACGGTCTGTCTGTGCTTGTGTCAATCGATAGCCGCACAATGTCCGCGACTGGCCGATCTGAAGCAATCGCTTCTGGCGGATACCCTGGTGTTGCCCGTGAAAGACACGACCCTCCTTCCCCTGGATCCGGAGTTTAGCATTTCTGACCAGCGGATCATTCCCGGCCGGATCCTGTCGATTCACCAGATCCAGAAATTTCATGTCATTCCGGTAGATCAATATGTCGTCCTTCCCCGCCCCCTGACCGATCTTCTGCTGGAAACCATGGCGGCGGACAGTATGTCCCCTCCTCCGGGAGAGTTAACCATCGTCGACCTTCACCTGTGGAGGGATTCGGCCCCTGCATTTCACCAGGGATATCGCCTGAATGCCTATACACTCTGGAAAGACTCTACCGGGACGCCGCTCAGGGACTGGATCTGGGAAATCGGCCCTGTACATGGACAGGAATCGGAAGCGGATCAGATGGCGACCTGTTTCGAGCAGTGGCGCCGACAGCAGGTCCGAGCCCTTCAATCAGTACATCCGCAACCCCTCTACCCCTATATTTTCAAACGGGAGCTCTACGGGTGGAGTGATTTTTATCTCTGGCCGGGCGGACAGGCTGTTCATGCCCATATCCGGCTGAATTTTCCTCCGGTTCGCCGGCGTCACTGGGTCCGCGGATCCCGCAGTCTGTTGATCCGGAAAAGTGACTCGTATCAATCCATCGCTGTCGGCGGACCCGAAGAAGAATGGTATTTCCGTCTGGGAAACCATTGGGTCGCCCGGGGGTCCGCTTCGGCGCATCTGGGGTTCAACAGTTTCGATCCGGCCGTCTATTCACATTTGGATTATTGGAATCTCTTTTTCGCCGATCTGTTGGTCAGCGTTGATGTGCAGTACCGTCCGGTCCTGCACCGGGGACTGACAGGTGGAGCCGGCATATTTCAGGAGGTGATTCTGTCGCCCCAAATCGGCAAGCGTTTCCCCATCGGTCTTCTGTTGACACTGGGGATCCTCCTGCCATGAAGTCCAACTGCATTCTGACACTGCTGGCATTGACCACCGTGATTCAGGCGGTGAATGTCTCTGGAACGGTCGTGGACGCCCGAAGCGGGGAAAGTATTGTGGGAGTGAATGTCTTTATACCGGAATCAGGATTTGGCGATGCCACCGATCTGGATGGTTTTTTTATTCTTCGGGATGTGCCAGCCGGCAAATTGACCCTGCGATTTTCTCATATTGCCTATGAGGAACGGGATACCCTCATCCAGATAGAGAATCAGAATTTTTACCTGGGGGAAATCCAACTTTCCCCCGTTTCCTTGGAGGGAGCCCCCGTGGAAGTGACGGTTCAGCGAAATACCATCATTGACGAGGACCTGGACGTGGCCAGTTTCCAGGTCAACCCGGAGATCCTGTCCGCTGTTCCGCCCCTGCACAAGGACGTCTTCCAAATCATTCAATTTTCCCCGTCGGTCACCATCTCCGATCCCCTGTCACCTCAGTACTATGTCCGCGGCAGCGATCCCAGCGAAAATCTGGTCCAATTGGATGGGATGACGATCTACAATCCTCAGCATTTCATGAGCTCCAACGCCATCTTCAATCCCTATTCCATCAAAAACGTGGAGATGCTCACGGGCGGCTTCGATGCGGAATTCGGGGGACGAAACGCATCCATCCTGAACATTACCACCCGGGAAGGCCATCATCATGAGCTCCACGGTGAATTCAAACCCTCTCTGTCGGGTTTGACCGGTGCAGTGGAATTTCCGCTGAATGATCGTACCACCACCATGGTCTCCGGCCGGGCTCTGACCGACCTGCTCATGCGGATTATCGTCGGCTCCCCCAATCTGATGACCGATTTTAATGCCACCGTCCGCACAACTTGGGGAAAAACGAGCGTGCGCTGGTCCGGGTTTCTGGCCCGGGATTTCATGGATTATCGTTTCGACCGCCTGGCTCTCTTTTTCCCGGAAATCATGTTTGACCAATTCCAGATCGGTTTTCGCACCCAGACGTCCAATTTGGCCCTGGGAGTCCAGACCCAAACCCTGGTGCGCCCCAACCTGATCTGGAAGAACCATCTCTATCAATCCCGGTCCGATGTCTCCAACGCCACGCGCTTCGGCTATATGGTGGATGATACTACCAGCGCTTTGGATGTCGTGTTGGATTACCATAGTCGCTATCGGAGCTGGATCCGCGAAAATACATTCAAATCCCAGTTGGAATGGTTTGCCTTTCGCCGTCAGGTTTTGAAACTGGGCATGGAATGGAATGCCCTGGGTTTGAAAAACGGCTCCGGATTTCAACCCGGTTCCCTCTCCCCCGTTCAGCGATTGTACATCGCGGCCGGATTCCTACAGGATCAATGGGAAGGAAAACACTGGCAATTCCGTATCGGAGCCCGTTTCTCCCGGGATGATCAGCGGCGGCAATGGAATCTGGAGCCCCGGGCCACAGTCACCCTGACGACCGGCGCCTCTGTCTGGAAATTGGCTTCGGGCCGCTATGTCCAGTATTTGACGACGATCGACAGCAAAAACGATGAATTCATCCAATTTTTGGACTATTACACCACCCTTCGGCGGCAGGAACCCATGCAATCGATTCAGACGATCGTGAGCTGGGAACGGCCCCTCACTCCCCAGTCCCAGTTATCCGTTACCGCCTTTTACAAGGAATTGACGCGAACCTACCGGAGCACCTTCACCGCTCCCGCCGGTGTGGACAGCCAAAGCTTCCGACTGGAGGCAGGTTCCGGGGAAGCCTACGGGATCGAAGCGCTCTGGAAAGGCAGTTTCCGGGGCTGGTCAGGGTGGCTGAGTTATGGCTGGTCCCGGGGCTATCGCCGGTATGCCTCTGTCATGCAGGGAAAACGGATTCTGTATGACGGAGACCAACCCCATCATCTGAAAGCCGTTATCTGGTTGAAACTAACCCCGGAGATTACTGTCAGCAATACCTTCCAGTACAGTTCCGGATTTCCCCGCACCTGGGAGACAGGTCAATTGACGCAATATTATTACGATCCGTACGCAAATACCGTCGGGGTCTACGTCATGCCGATCACACCGGTCCGGAACAATGTCCGCTTTCCGCCCCAAATGCGGTGGGATGTGGGATGGAAGAAAAAGCTACGCAGCGGGTTTGGTTTTGAACTGGCGCAATACCTGGGAGGACTGGATGCCGATTACGAATTAACGATTCGAAATCTTTTATTCCTGCATCGGGATCCCTCCTACTATTTTTATTTGCCCCGGTATGGATATTACGCCTATGACCTCGAATGGCTGCCCTCGGTCAACGCCACCTATACGATAAAATTCTGATGC
>RFIZ01000283.1 GCA_003695105.1 Fidelibacterota bacterium | reverse complement strand
AGCAGGAACAGGATCGTCAGGATCCAGGGATACAGGTGTGTTCGTAATTTCATGGCATTTCCGGCTATAACATTAAGGCCGCCCGGTCCCGAATCCAGCCCTTTTTTCCGTCCAGTAAAGTGATTTCGATCCATCCCGGCTGGGATTGGTCCACTTTTACTTTGGTTCCTTCGTGGATCTTGAACTGAATCGTCTCCGGTCGCTCCAGGGGAGCCGAATAGGCCGCCACCTCCGGTGCAATGATGACGGCTTCCCGGGTGTCGGTGATTTCCCAGTATTTGTCCAGGGCTACCAAATGGATAGCCAGCGCCAGAATCACTCCTACCAGCGCCGCTGTTGTACTCCACTCCTGCCAGTCCTGCTTCCAGATCCGGATTGACCAGAAAAGGCCGGACAGCAGCAGGAGCAGACTACCGGCCACCAGCAGGTCTCCCAGGGTGAAGAGATGTTTCACGGCCCGGTACCAGGTCACGATCCAGGGCAGATCCGGCAATTCGATGTGGTCCGGGAGACGGGCATTCACCAGCTCCAGATTGTAGGCGATATCTTCGTCCCGGGGAGCGAGTTGTTTTCCTTTCTCGTAGGCCCAGACCGCCTTGCCGATCCATCCCAGCCGGTAATAGGCATTGCCCAGGTTGTAATACAAATCGGCTTGTTCGAATCCTTTGGCCAGAATGGTTTCGTAGTGGCGGACCGCCTGTTCATAGTTTTCCGCCTGCAGGGCCAGGTTCCCGGCCAGAAATTCCTGCTGAATCTGTTCGGACGGTCCGGCCAGCAGAATCGCCCCCAGCAGTATTCCGATCAGACTAGAACGCATCGATGATCTCCAGCAGGTCCAGGGTTTTCCGAACCAGGGCGGTTTCCGCCGCCGTCGCTCCGGGAGCATATTTTCCGGCGTCACATTGATGCAGGACGTCGACGATGCCTTCCACCGCGTCTCCGTCCAGACCCCGTTCCCGGAAAATGGCTTTCACTCCCTGGGCGTCCAGGATCTCGGTGTGATACTGGAACCGGTCTCGGATGTAGCGATAGACAATCGGCGGGATAGCCTCAAACGGGGAGCCGCTGATTCGTTGCAGGTCCCGGCGGGCTCGTTTGAGGGCCGTGCGGGCGCGCCGTTCCTTTTCGGTCGCTTCCCGGGCCTGGCGCGACTGGCGGACGACGGCCGGCAACAGCCAAAGGGCCAGCGACAAGACGTACAAAGCGGCGGCCTTACGGGGAAAACGGGAACGATCCTGATGAATCCAGGCGGGCATCCGGGTGTGCATATAGCGAATGTCCTTGCTCAGAAGGGCCACTTCCCGTTTGGTGTAATCACCGCTGAGGGCCGGCGTTTCCGGACCGGGGAGAACGGCCAATGCCAGCGAACGGGAACCGGCGGTGGCCCAGCGCCGGTGGTCCAGATCAAAATAGGGAATACGCACCTGCGGCAACTGAAACGTGCCCGCTTCCCGGGGAATCAGGATGTAGTCCCAGCGGATGGTCCCGGAAATCCGGTCCCGGAACGGATCCCGTTTCACTTCCGAAGAAGGGGGATACACTTCGATCCCGCGGGGAAAGGTAATCTCCGGCGTAGAGATCAGGGGGAGATTTCCGGTGCCGGACAGGAGCACCCGGAACGTGACCCCCTCGTTCACCTGTACGGTCGTCGTATCCAGGGTCGTCTGGACCCGAAACGAGCCCACGGCTCCGGTGAAGCCGTCCGGCTGGTGGGAGGGGTAGGGATTCACCTGAATCGTGGCGGGATCGGTCCGGAGAATTTTCCGGGTTCGCTGCTGGCGACCGAAGGGATCGAAAGAATCGAAAAAGGGATCATCAAAAAAACTGTTTCGTCTCCGCCGGCTTTTGACCGGAACGGAACACCGCACCGTCATGGGCGGCAGTTGAATAGTGCCGGTCTTGGTCGGGAACAGGGCCACGGTGTAGAGAGTGGCCACCTTGTACGCCACTCCCTGGATGGCCGCATCGCGGAAATCCGCCGTTTTGGGAACAAACAGATCTTCGGTCCAGAAACCGACATAATCGGGGTACTGCAATTGCTCGATCTGGAGGTTCACCCGGGTATAGAGTTTATAGGTTACGGTAATCTGTTCACCCACCACCGCCGTGGTTTTATCGATATCGGCGTCCAGGAAGACGTCCGGTGAACTCTTCTTCCCTTTCTTAGGTCCGGTGGTAACATGCATCCCGATGGGAGTCGTTCGGAAAGTCTTCTTTCCCACCCGGACGCTCAGGGCGGGAATGGACAAGGTGCCGGTCCGGTTGGCCGTCAGGGAATAGGTCACGCTCTTGGTCTGGTTCATTTTCCCGTTGATCCAGGAAATATTGGTGGAGGATGAGGGACCGGAGACCACGGTAAAATTGCGTGCCAGCGGTTGCAGGTCCACCACCGGATCGGCATCGGCATTTTCGGCCTGAATCGTCAGACTGAATACCTCCCCCTGGGAGACCCGGTTGGTACTGACGGTGGCCGTTACGGTCTGGCCGTGTACGACTACCGGTCCCAGGAGCCAAGATAACAGAATTCCGGATAGAACCCGTCGAAATCGCATGGGATAACTTACCAATCTTTTTCCAATTTCCGGGACCGGGCGCGGATTTCTTTCCGCTGGCGGTTGATTTTTTCTTCCTGTTTCAGGGCATCCAGAATGGCCGCCGCATTGATCTGGTTTTGACGGTCGGCGGAGGAATCGGCCGCCGCCGGCTGCGGTTGACTGTTTGTAGAGGCGGAAGACGGTTGCCCCGACTGGTCTTTTTGTTGATCGGACGCGCTTTTCTGCTGGTCAGAGT
>RFIZ01000282.1 GCA_003695105.1 Fidelibacterota bacterium | reverse complement strand
GGCCAGGGTATCCTTGCCCGTGCCCGTCTCTCCCAGGAGGAGGATGGTGCCGGTGTCGGTCTGGACCAGCTTCTGGGCCGTCTCCATCACTTCCTTCATTTTTTGGGACTGGCTCACGTAGGCTCCCAGCTGAAACCGTTGTTCTTCCTGATGTTTCAGTACCGAAATTTCGCGGGATTTTTCCTGCTCCCGGAGCGCCCGGGTCACCATTACTGTCACTTCGTCGAAATTGACCGGTTTGTTCAGGTATTCCCGGGCTCCCAGCTTCAGGGCTTCGATGGCCACCTGCTCCGTGCCGTAGGCCGTCATGAAGAAAAAGTTGGTCTCGTCCCGGATGGGTTGCAGCTCCCGCAAAATTTCGATCCCGTTCGTGTCCGGGAGGCGGTAATCCAGAAAGATGACATCGGGAGGATCTTCTAATGCCTGACGGATTCCTTCCTGGCCCGACTCGGTGATCGTCGTCTCAAAACCAATTTTCTTCAAATGTTCTGACAGTGACCAGGCCACCAGAGTTTCATCTTCAATGATCAGAGCGTGTAAATGCGTCATGCTGTAGCTCCTTCCTGCCGGCTTCCCAGCGGAAGCTGAATGGTGAATTCCACCCATTGATAGGATTCGGATCGGACGGAAATCGTGCCCCGGTGTTTTTCCACGATCGATTTGGTCAAGGATAACCCCAATCCCGTTCCTTTGTGCTTGGTGGTATAGAACGGTTTGAACACTTTGTCGATCATGTCACTGGAGATCCAGCTGCCCGTATTGCGGATGTGAATGGCAATCGCCGACGATTCCACCGTTTCCGTGGCTACCGTGATCGTTTCTTCCTGCTGACCGGAACAGGCCTGATAGGCGTTCAGGAGAAGATTGGCAAAGGCCTGCTTCAGGAGATCGCTGTCCCCCAGAATCGTGGACGGCCGGGCTTCCAGACGGACGTCCAGCCGGATGTGTTCACTGGTGATTTTCGGGCGCTGGAGCGCCACCACCTGTTCCAGGAGTTGATGGACGTCGGTGGTTTCCATCTTCGGCTCCCGGGGCTTGGCATAGTCCATCAAATCGTGAATGGTTCGCGTGACCCGGTTGATCTGGGTCAACATCTCCTTGTAGATGGGGTTTTCCCGCAGCTCCCGGTTTTGATCCATGAGGATTTCCAAGGCGTTGTGAATGCCGGACACCGGATTTTTGATTTCGTGCGCCACGCTGGCGGCCAGTTCGCCCACACTGGCCAGCTGACCGGCCCGTTCGATCTGTTCCTGATGCAGTTTTTCCACTTCTTTTTGGGAGGCTTCCAGTTTTTCGGTCATGCGCGAAATATGTTCGGCCAACCCCCGCAGTTCACCGGGTGTATCCAGGACCACCCGGGTAGAGAGGTCTCCCGATTCGATTCGCCGGATTCCTTCCTTCAATTCGGTCAACGGTTTCTGGAACGTCCGGTGGTGAACGATGCCCAGGATGGCCGAGAGAACCAGTATGAAGAAAAAGAACAGGGTGAAATCATACCGTAACATCATGGCCTCAGCCCGAATTTCCGGAGAGTCGTTGATCCCGATCTCAATGTATCCGTTCACCGCGGCGTCACTGCCGTGACAGCGGTAACAAAAGGGTTCGTTGGGTACTCCATCCACGATGCGCAACAGGCGACCCGAATCCGGTTTGGTATAGGCGATCAGCTGGCCGCTCACCAAATCGGGGGCATACCGGGAGGGAATGCTATCCTGTTCGCCGATCAGAGTGGTATCATTGGAAAACACCACCTCAAATGTCCGGTTCAGCACTTTCACCCAGCGAATTTTTTCATTCCCGGACAATCCCTGCAATATGGTCTGGAAGTGGTTGGGACCGTGGTATTTCATGTTATGGACGATATTATTGTACACCAGCGATTCCATGGGCGTGACCAGTTCCACCATGAATTCATGGAAATGGCGTTCCCGTTCCTGGTTGATGGCGAAGGTAACGCCCGATCCCAGAAAGAAGAGGAGCACCAGTGACAGAATGATCATCTGGCTGCGCCAGGTGAGGCGATGGAGAAAGGGAATCTTCATGGTTTCCTCATGGTATCAAGGTGTGGTTTTGACGGTGAGCCTGACGGGCACTGCGACGGAATTCCTCCATCGCTTCTCTCTCCAGTTTGAGGGAGCGGGCAACTTCCCCCCTCCAATAATGGACGCGCTCCATTTCCGGCAACGTCTGGACCCGCCGGAGTAATGTCCGGGCCGAGTCCAGTTGCTGCTGCTGGAATGCCGCCACACCCCGTCCCAGATATTTGTAGTCTACGTACGGATGGTCGTCCGGCAGGGTGAGAAACAGGGAATCGGCGGCCGGCCATTCGTGAGTGCGGAGGAAAATCATTCCCAGCAGCACGCGGCCGTCCAGTGACAGGGAGTCCACCCGGTCCAATTCCTGGCGCGCCAGACCGTAGCGGCCCTGATCATACAGTTTCCGGGCCAGGTCTTCCCGCCGGAGGCGTTGTTTTTGCCGGTGGGTATAATTGACCGCCTCTGGCAGTTGATATTCCCGGGGGAAATACAACGCCAGCACCGTCCGCAGCCGGGATTTCAGCGTCGGGGTGTACCCGGGAACATACTGGAGGATTTTCCCGGTTGGATCCAGGATGAATAGAGTGGGAAATACCCGCACTCCCATTTGATCATAGAGGCGGTGCCGCGAATCATCCAGTTGCGGAAACCGGGAACCCGGTTCCGGTTGCAGCTCCTCTCCAAAGGGAGGGGTGATGATTTCGCGGATCACGATCCGGTCCCGGATCCCGGCAGTGATCAGGGCGTCCAGATCCTCCAGGTATCGCCGGGAATAGGAATGGTTTTGCCGGGTAAATACCAGAAATACGTAGTCCCGGCCGGTGAGTTGGCCTGGTTCCGGCGCAACCTGCTCCCAAAGGGAATCCGGCAAGTCGTCACCGATCTTCCAGGTCCGCCCGGCAGGCTCCCCCGTCTGCCGGATCTGCCCGCGAATTTCGGGCGCCCCCCACAGGAGCAACACGACCAACCAGAAACGCAACCAAGGGGCACCGGCGTTCATGGACCTGAGCTGCGGGAATAGGTTTGGGGTTTATGACAGCCCGGAGAACAACGACCCCCGTCGTCATTTTTTTCATAATTGATCGGCAGCTGCCAGCCTCCGAACGGTACGGCAGCTCGAATATGAAACGAATGGGTGGAGGCATGCACCTGATGACAGGCACGACAGGTCCGACCCTTTTCCCGGTTGACATGGAGATAGTGCAAATTCCGGTCGCCGTCCCGGAAATTGGTCAGACGGGTCGTGGACGAATCCAGGACGTTTTCCGAAGGATGACACTGGAAACAGAGCTGGTAGTTTTCCACATCGAAGGCGGCATAAAATTTCCGGGGGAAAGAATATTTCAACAGGCGGATGTTTTTTGTGCCGTGGGGATTGTGGCAGCCGGCACAATTCTTCTCCCTGATGGGACCATGCCAGTCCGGATTCTGTTCCAGGAATTTTTCCATATCGGGAATCTGCGTCTTCCCGATTTTCAGGGGTTTGTTATGGCATTGCATGCAGAGGTCGAAGGGCTCGGCTTTCAGATTTTTCTCGTATTCGGACCCATGAGGCAGATGACAGTTGAGGCAGGTCTTCCCTGATTCCACCGCCTGGTGGTGAGAGGTTGCCGATGAGATCTGGTCATCGATTTCACTGTGGCATCCCAGACAGAGATCCGGTACATCCGCTTCCAACTGGTATTTCGTGTCGGATTCATGGGCATTGTGGCAGTTGGTGCAGGATTCCTCCACCGGTGCATGTTGATTCACCAGAGAAGCGATCTCTTCGGCCTTGAGTTCATGGCACTGATAGCAGGTGGAGTTGACTCCATCCGTCCGTAACAGGGTGTTGGATACCTGTCCGTGTCCGGAATGACACACATCGCAGGCGCCTACAGCCACGGGACCGTGGATGAATTCCTTCCCTTCCAACCCCGTTTCGTGGCATTCGCCACAGACATCAGCAGCGCGGGACCCTTTCAGGAGCGAATTCAGGTCGCTCTCATGGGGGTCGTGACAGGCAAGACAGGATCCTTCCGCCACCGGCGGGTGCAGGTCTTCGTCCTCCAGGTCGAGATCATGGCAGGTGGTACAAATGTCCACTACCTCCTCCGCCACCAAACCGATTTCCCGCCCCCGGCCGCCGGGATGGTTGCGCTTCGTTTGCTCATGACAGGCCAGGCAATCCCCTTCCTCCACCGGGACATGCACCACGGCTTTGGATCCCCGTTCCGCGTGACATCCGCCGGAAGTGCAATCCTGTCCCTGGACTGCCACCGACAGTCCCCACAACACGTATCCAATCAGCGTCCATTTCGATTTCATGTCCGTCTCCTAATAGCTTTCCGGATGATGGTCTTCACCATGACATTTCAGATAACAGGCGCCCCGATGGTTGCCCCGGTCCTCCCACCGAAGTTCACCGTCCCGGTTCGGGGACACGTAATCCGTATTGAAATTGATCAAATGGGTATTGTTCACTGAACCGTGGGGATCGTGACAGGTGGTGCAGGCGGCCTTTTCTCCCACCACATGTTTGCGGTGTTCCTTAAAACCCGATCCCCCATTCTTGTTGACAATCATGTTTCGATCATGGCAGTCGTAACAGGCGGCGTACAGGGAGGAGTTCTCCGACTGGTGATCGGTGAAATTGAGCTGTTTTTTCAATAGCGGCGCATAGGCCGAACCATGGGGCCCGTTGGGCGCAGATCCGGTTCCGCCGGTGTCACTGGAATGACAATCGGTGCAATACATGATGGAATTTTCGGTCCAGGGACTCAGCAGAGTCGGTACATCCGGGTTTTTTCCGACTCCGAAAACGGGATGGTAGGAAGCATTGGTTTCGGCAAAATCCAGCCGGATACTCCCGGTGTTGTCCCGCCGGGGAACATAGGTGGGAATGGAAGGAAGGTCATGATCGTGGCATTTCAGACAGATTTCATATTCATTCACCGCCGGCTGGACGGGAGAACCGTTTTTATCCAGGCCGGGGACCCCCCGCTCGGAACCCCGGATGGCCGGCGCCGCCCCCGAACCATCATTGACCTGGTGTGGATTGTGGCAATCCGTGCATTCCACGTGGGTCACCATCGTCAGGGGATCCTCGTCGGGCGTGTGGATGGCGGTGTAATTCTCGACCGGGTGGGTGGAGGCTTTCATCAGGTCAGACTGAATGTTCTGGGCGACATTCCCATTGTGACACACCAGACAATTATCTTCCTCCGCACTGGATTTCAGCAGCCAGTACTGGCTTGAACTGCCGTGAGGAACATGGCAGTTGAAACAGGCATTGTCGGAAGTGGTCGTCCAGTCGGTATAAGGCCAGGGATCCGGACCGGAGCCGTTCCAGGTGGCGTTGGAAGTCTTGTGACTGGAGGTGGTCCAGTTGGTTTTATTGTGGCACAACAGACACACCCCTCCCTGTACGGGGTTGACTTTCAAAAAATGCCCCCAGGTATCGTCGTGAGCATCGTGACAGGAAGTGCACTCCAGCGGTCTGGATGTCATTCCGGGTCCCCCATGGCTGTCATGGCAACCGGTACAATTCAATTCCGCTCCGTTGGGGTGGCCACTCAGGTGCAGGGGATGATCATCCGCCAGATTATCCGACAGGTTGGAGCGATATCCCGGCGGGATCTTGTCCATTCCCACGGGAAAGGCTATCGGATCCACACGATTCAATACCATTCCCAGAGCCACCGTGCCGTCATGACAGCTCAGGCAGAGGCGGGATACGGTACCCGGCTGGGAGCTGGTGCTGGTCATGGACGGGCTCCCATACATGGTGTAGGTGGTGGTATTCGCCGACCGGTTCCACAGAGGCGCCGCCGCCGATCCCTGGTGCGACGCATGACAGAAGATACAGACTTCCGTTTCCTCGGTGGAGGTCAAGGTGCCCGGCCCGGAAACCGACAAATTGTGTTTGGTATTCAGGATGGAATTCTGCCCCCACAGGGCGGAAACCATTCCCCATAATACAAGGAGCAACGATTTATTCATAGAGCATCCGAAAAACCTGTACGCGTTTGTTCATCGTGTCCGTGACATAAATCAGTCGGCCGCTGATGGCGATATCCGTGGGCATTCGCAACGCACCCACGGCCTCACCGGAACCGCTGAAATGCATCAGAAACCGGCCCTGCGCATCGAAAATCTGGACATTGTCAAAACTGGCGTCCACGACATAGACTCGTCCCGCCTGATCCACGGCAACGCCTTTGGGGCGATTCACCATGCCGGGATGCATGCCGGCCTGACTGACGATCTGGCGGACTTCCTCTTCTGGTGACAGGACCTGTACCCGGAAATTCATCGTGTCAGTGATATACAGCCGACCATCCGGACCGGCGGCCACGAAGGTGGGAAAATTGAAGGCTCCCGGTTCCGTTCCGCGCGACCCCAGGGCGGCTACGACTCGTCCCTGCGAATCCAGTTCCAACAGACGATGCCCACCCGTATCCACCACGAATAGATGATTCCCCACGGTCGTGATTCCTGTCAACCGGACCGCCTGATCCCCAAGAGTTATGGTACGAATCAGGTCTCCGCTCAGGGAGTAATAGGCCAGCTTTGGTTCCGGGGATAACACGACGATCAGGCGGTCGGTGCTCAGAGCCACATCCACCGGCAGATTGCCGTCTGGATCGACAACCGGCAGAAACGTAGCCACCGGCTGTGGAAACCGGAAGACGAACACCCCTCCCGCACCGGGATCGGCCACCGCCAATCGATTGTCCCTGGCATCCACCCCCAGGGGCCGGACAAACCGGTGCGGAACGGAAGGCCGGAGAAACCGTCTGATCTGTTCCAGCAGATTCGGCGGATGACCCGGCTCTTCCGGATCGGAGATGACATCCTCCAACTGGATCCGGGCCGTATCGGGCGGAGAGGGCCAGACGACTGTCTGCTGAGCCAGTCCGCCGGTAATCAGGATCAGGGTCAGGATCCACACTTTCATGGCGTCAGGTCCACGACCAGGTACCAGCGCTGGTCCAGTTCCTTGCTGTCGAAGAGCAAATTGTGATTGTAGTTGTAGAACAGGGATACCGCCACCTGCCGGGATTCATATTTCAGAACCGCCTGCCACTTCTCCTCCTGAATATCATTCAAACTTCCCCGAATCCGGCGTCTTCCATAAGAGATCCGGCCCCGCAGAGCCCGGGAAAGTCGGCGAAAGACTTCCAGGTTCCCAAACTGGATTTGCTGGTGATCGTGACGAAGCGGCAGTTCCTCCCAGGAAATCTGATAATTGAGGGAAATGTATTGACTGAGATGAGAACCTTTGATGCCCCGGATCCGGCAGGTCGTCCGTGTATAGGGCGTCAGTTTGGATGTGGAAAATTCCCGGGTGATCTCTCCCTGAAAGGGGGAATAATCGACCTTGAGATACCAGGTCCCGTCCTGCTTTTCGTCCTGGATCGAAAACTCGCCCCCGGAATGGGTGTTCAGCCGGAGGGAAGAACCGGTGAATCCCACCTGAAGGCCCCACCAGCTCTGGTAGGAATAGCCGATTCCATACGACCAATGGGTGTATCCAACGGTCTGGTGTGGTGACGCTTCTACCTGATAGCGGATCAAAACCAGAGCGGAATCGGGAATGGCGCCGCCTGGAATCCGGGTGATCTCGAACCCCTGACCATAAGCTTGAACCCGGTAATCATAATCCACCTGGAACGGAATCAACCCGGTTTCCGAAACCACCTGAATGCTGCCGGGGAGGATATGAGGTTCGGTTAAGAGAACAGTCATTCCATCGGCGAAACGGTGAGTCATCTCCTGATCGAGCAGCATTCCGCCGTCATAGGTGATCCATTCCCGGTTGGGGGTCCACCCCAGGTTCGCCGTGAGAAGACCCACGGGCAGATGTTTTTTGTAATTCATCTGCAGGGGGAGTTTCCCTTCCATCCGACGGGAATGGGGTTCCCCATAAAGATCCAGCAGGCCATCAACCGTGGAGAACAAACTTTCATACAGCTGGTGATTCAACCCGGCCTGGAGGGTGTGGGTCCTCAACAGCGAAGTCCCGCTGTCATAATAACGAAAGGCGTAACTGGTGTGGCCGTACAACCGGCGGCGGAGTTTGGTCCTGGCGGTGTTATTCCAGGAGATGTTCGTCAGGTCATTGTCACCGGTTATGGTGTTCAGGAGGAGGGAAGAGGTGATGGCCTTTTCGCCGATCTCGTCAAAGGGTATGATCAGATTTCCCTGGAAGGTCCAGTTGGTCAGGTCACTGGTATACAACCCTTTTTCCTCCCGAAACGAGTGGGTCATTCCCCCCTGCAGGGAGCCGTTCACCGTCTTCCGGTCGCCCCAGCCTCCTGTCACCAGCAGCCGTTTTTCTTTCAGGGTAACCCGGCGGTCGCCAAAGAATTCTTCCCGGTTTTCGGAGGAATAACTGGTCTGGACATTCCAGGAGGGCTGGCGATAACCGGTCCGCCAGGACCATTGCCGGGAATGGCTTTCCACATCCTCAAAAAAATTATTATCGAGGCGACGGTATTTTTTCATGTACCCCAGGTACAGCCGATACGGTTTTTGCGGTAACAGGAGACTCTGATACAGGACATCCCGTACCCAACCAGAATCTTGAGAATAGGGACTGCTCTCGTGAGAACGATAGATGGCGTTCTGATTCAGGCCCAGACCCAATCCGTAGGCAAATTGGTATAAATTGGGGTGGTAGACATAGCCGGTTCCGTCCAGTCGCACCTCTTCCCGTAATGAATTGCGGCTGGAATGCCCGTTGAATTCAGCGCTGACCAAGTTCCGTTCTTTCGCCTGGAAATCCCCGGTGAAATGCCCCTCCCATTGGTTTAGCCGCAGCGACAGCCATCGCTTTTCCGGGAGTTGTGCCGACAGGACGGCCATACCAAGCCAGAATACCATGATCTTTTCCATCGTCATGGGTTGGTCCCGGCCGTCGCCCGCAGGAAAAAGCGGTTATCGTCGGAAAAATGGGGATCGTGACAGGTGAAACAGGCCGTGGTATCCGCTTGCAGATGTGCGGTCACCCGGGTGACATCGATGTCTTCATGGCACTGCGTACAGATGGTATTGCCCGGCTTGATCAGGAGATGATCGTTTTTGGCTGTATGGGGACTGTGGCAGCGGGTGCACTGCCCGACGGCCACCGGTCCATGAATATAGGCCGGTGCCTGGTTGAACTGGTCGTGACAGTGGCGACACACCAAATCAATGCGGGGCTCGATCAGGGACTGACCGAATTCGCCCTGGTGACACGCCTGACAGCGGCGTTCCTTGAAAGGCTGGTGGACGTAAATGGTGGGTTCTTCCGGTACTGTTCGGATCACCACCGGCGTCTCGGGAGCCGTGGGCTCGCTGGCGGTGGTATCCGCTTCCGGCACCGGTTGCAGGGAAGCTGGAACCGGGACACCATCGAAAAAAAAGGACAAGACCCGGTACCGTTCCTCCTCGGTACATTGCCGGGGGAGGTTCATCACCACCAGCAGGAATATAGCGGTCACCGGTTTGATGAGGACACCTCCAGAGAGTCGGGATCGGTCCCTTCACGGGGCTCGATCCGGCCATACACAGTAATCTTATCGGGCCCGTACTGATTGGTTACCAGGATCAGGTATTTCAAATCAAATCCGGGCAGGACCCGGTCCTGGAAGTAGGCCAGATGATCGTAATCGATGGTAATGGACGCCGGTAAATACATGTTCCCTTCCCGCTCATAGGGTCCGCCGATAAACATGAGGAGGTTCCCGTCTTGGTCAAACATCTGGGCATTTTCAAAGGCAGCATCGATGACATACAACACGTCGTCCCGGTCGATGGCTATCCCCTTGGGTCGGGCAAATTGTCCCAGATTTCGTCCCAGTTCACCGAAGGACCGCAGGAATTCACCCCGGGGGGAGAATTTTTGCACTCTGAATTGGCCGTAGTCAGTGATGAAAATATTGCCATGGGAGTCGAATTCCACCGCATAGGGGACGAAGATCCGGACACTATCCGGCAGGTGTTCATTGTCGGGCGGGAAAATGCTCACCATTCGTTTCTGCCGAATGGACCAGACTTCCACGTTGCGGTCTTCATAATCGGCAATCAACAACGTGTCTCCCCGTATCGCCACATCCAGAGGTTTCATCGATTGACTGGCATAGGTCGTGAAATATTTCAATTCCGGCGTGAAGACGACGACCTGGTTTCGCTGGGTATCGGCCACATAGATATATCCTGCCTGATCCACGGCCAGGTTGACGGGTTTTCTTAACGTACCCTGCCCAAAGGGCTGAAAGGGTTTCAGGGTTTTTTTCTCCAGATCAATGACCACCAGCCCCGGAAGCATGGTATCGCAAATATAGATTTTCCCGTCGTGCATTGCGATTCCATAGGGTTTGTCGATGGCCACTTCCAGTTCCATCAGGGATTTCCCCAACAGGAATTGATCCAGCCGGCTGAACTCCTGTATGTCCGATGACGTGCTGAAATGGGTCAGATACTGAATCCGGGGCGTTTCCGGCGGCATGGGAAACAACAGGATGTCATCCCAGTTGATCTCCTCGGCCGGTTTGGAAGCAGCGCAGCCCCAGAGCGCCAGGACGGCGAATATTCCGAAAACAATCTTGATCATCTTGTTCATTCTTCAATCCTCCCATCACCTGCAGGCAAGAGTCATGCCAGGAATCGTTCCTCACCGGCCGGGAGTGCTTTCCCGTGGGCGTTGACAGTAACCGTGTCCGTAATTCTATTTATAGTGGTAATTACGGATTCAGTCTTTCCGGTTGAGTTCCAACGGAAGCCAGTTCCTGGTCTGATCATAGGAGAATTTAAGACAAAGTTATCCTCTTTTAAAAGCTAAAGTGTGGAATATTCCACACCTTACTCCCTTTTGGCGTCGGAAAAGGGATGCGATCAGATCAGGGCCGTATCCAGATCCCGAATCAAATCTTCGGCGTTTTCGCAGCCCACCGCCAGCCGGACGAGCCCGTCAGATATGCCGGCTGCGATGCGTTCCTCCCGGGGCATGGAAGCATGGGTCATGGAGGCCGGATGTTGAATCAGAGTCTCGAATCCACCCAGAGAAACGGCCAGGGTGGCCAGGCGAACGGAATTCATCAGATGGATTCCGGCGTCCAGGCCTCCGGTCAGTTCAAAACTGAGCATGGATCCGGGACCGCGCATTTGTTTTTGGGCCAGATCATACTGGGAAAAATCCGGTAAACCGGGGTAATACACCTGTTCCACCCGGGGATCCGCCGACAGGAATTCGGCCACCTTGCGGGCATTGGCCTGGGCTTTTTCCACCCGCAATCCCAGGGTCCGCAAGG
>RFIZ01000281.1 GCA_003695105.1 Fidelibacterota bacterium | reverse complement strand
CCCACCAATTGGCCTTTGACAAACAATTGGGGAATGGTCGGCCAACCGGATTGCCGGGACAGTTCCACCCGGATCTCCGGATCCGCCAGTACATCCACCGCGGTATACGGGACCCCGTAGTAATTCAGGATTTGAACCACCTGATTGGAAAAGCCACACCTGGGCATTTCCGGGGTTCCTTTCATAAACAGCAGGATGGGTTCCTGCTTGATCGCCTGGGCGATCTCCTCTTTCAGGTTCATGCCTCACTCCTCGAGTTAGGGTTATTCAGGGACACCGGTCTGCAATTGCAGGGCGTGAATCTCGCGTGTCAACCGGTCGCCGAGGGTTGCGTACACGAGTTTGTGTTGATCCACCAGGGAAAGATCGCGAAATCCTTCCCAGCGGACTACGGCCACGAAATGATCGCCGGTGCCCCGCTGATCCGATACGTCCACGGTTGCGCCGGGCAAACCGGCTTCGATCAATGCCTGGACCTCCTGGGCCGTCATGACTGCTTCCAATCCATTTTGATCCCCTTGTAATCGCATTTCTTGCACTTGTAATGCCGGATATTGGCCCAGAAAAACAGACCCAAAACCTTGTGGTAGAAAGTCCGGTGGATACGGGCCAGTTCCGATCCGCACTGGGGACAGGAGTAAAGGACCGAATACCGTACGATCATTTTTTTGCGGAAGCGGTTGAAGATCATGAAAAATGCAATCAGAATCAGGATGACACCGATCGTATTCGACAGCCGCAACGAAAGCAGAAAATTAAAGAAATCCTGGAAAAAATTTCGGAAGAAGCGATTCAGGAACCGGACGCCGGTCTGGATCCAGCCCCAGACCGTACGGCGGATTTCAAACTGTTCCACCAGCAGGGCCACGCCGGTTACCAGGAGCAGGGTTACGGTGATTTCAAACCGGAATTCCTGCCAGAACGTATTTCGGTGGCGGTGGTGGTGATGGTGGTGTTTCCGTGTTGCCATGACTAAAAAATCGAGGGCGAAGTTACGCCCTTCCGTGGTCAAACTCCAATCCGGGTTTCGTCAGGGAAGCCGGGTGACGAGTACACCGGAACCCCGGTAATCCTCCAGTTCCCGCTCCAGGGTTCCCCGATGGATTATATTGGCCTGTCCCCCACCGGTCAGTCCCCAAAAATGTCCGATCAGGAAACTGTTGAAGCCCCATTCGGCACCGGTGGATTGCATCCGTCGGGTCAGGGCATATTTTTTCCACATCTCCCGTTCCGCTACCTGACCCGTCAGGTCGGCCGGGTCCACATCTCCCGGATCGAATTGGGGAGGATCGTAGCCGCCCCAGGGTTCAATCCATCGCTCGGCCTGGTTCACCAGGCTGGGAACCGCCAGAATATCCACCCCCAGGGAATCCAGATGGCGATAGCACTCCGGGTGCCAGCTGTCGGCACAAATCATGGTCCCGACCCGGCCGAAGGGCGTGTCCGCCACCGGCAGATCCCGGAGCCGGCCCCGATTCAGGAAATCCAGTTCCGCGGAGACGGGAAAGGCTTTCTTGGTGATGGATACCAAGGCTCCGCTGGGATCGAACAGAAAGGATTGATTGTAGAGGGTCCGGGGGTGCCGGCAACACAGGGAGGGAGGTGATGTTTGTCGGTTCACTTCCGGCAGCAGCACGGAACCGGCCACCACCCAGGCGCGGTGTTCCCGTGCCAGCCGGGAAAACGCCTCCCAATAGGAACGGAGGGCCGTCCGGGCCTTCATTTTGAATATGGCCCGTTCCACATGCCCCATGAGAGATCCGTGGAAATGATCCCGGACGAAGGTGGCCACAAATTCCCAGACAAACCGGAAGGGGTGGGAAAGGATGATGCGAATCATGGCCGCATTGAGGTCCCGGGCACGAAAGACCGCTTCCTTTTCCCCTGCAGCCACGAGCCAGGCTCCGATGTATTCAGGAAAGATAAATAATGCTTCCTCTCCTGTCTGACGTTCCACCTGACCGGCGACTGAATGGATTTTCTGATAAAAGGTCTCGGTGCTGCGATAATCCTGCTCCGTCAATTCCGGCTGAAAGACGGCCACGATTCCCTGGGCCAGTCCGAAATGAAGACCGGTCAGGATGATAGCCAGAAACGTTTTCATAGGTCCTCCCGTCCGTTCATGGTTGGCTCTTGTGGATCAGAACAAGACGGAATTTACTCCCGGCCGACCGTACCGGGCAGGTGTGGATTCCAACGATCGGTTCGAAACCAGGGACTATCCCAGGGTCGAGGATTCCTTCTGTTCCGCCAGCAGAACCGGGAGGGCTTTTTCCAGGGCTTGGATCTTCCGGTAGATGGAACGGGCATAGGCCCGTGCCTGGGAAGATTTATAATAGCGTCCGGCATTGTAGGACGCCCAGATATCCATCCAGTTGCCGTTGCGACGGATTTTCCAGTGTTCCAGATCCGAAATGGCCAGGGAGGCGGCAAACTCCATGTCATGGATGAGTTTCTGGGCCATCATATTGACCTGTAACCCGTTCTGGGGGGTCTCGGGATGTTCCGCCAGGGCGTTGTAAATATTTTTATGCCACAATCCGGCAGACGGGTCCTGTAAATTGATGGGTACGATCCGGTCGCCCACAAACGATTCCTGCCAGGCGATGGCGGCCAGGGTATAGCCCAGGTCGTACGGGGCGCCCAATTCATAGGCGCGAATGAGAATCTGCTTTTGCTCGTCGGTCAACCGACTGAATTGTTCGTCCACCGGTGTCCCCGTCACGGAAATCACCGAGGTCAAAAACAGGGGTATCAATAACAGATTCCAGATGGGTTTCCCCATACCAATTGTTCCTCCTTTTGGTTCGACATACCCTCTTTAGACCGAAACCGGCTAAAAAGGTAACAGAATTTTTCCTCTTCCCTCTTTCCCCGGCTATGAACTACATCACATACTGCTGGTCTCTCCGAATCGGTCGACCGCCGGGGTTTCCATTGATATTGTTTACCAAGACACGGCAATTTCTTCCTTCATTCTATCGGGAGGAACCTGCGATATGAAAACCGGACGCTGGGCGATGTTGGTCACGGGCCCCCTGCTGGCGGGTATTATCATGACGGTCTTCACGCTTGATCCTGAACATCCGGAAGCGGTCCGGACGGCCGGGATCGCCGTCTGGATGGCGTTCTGGTGGATCACGGAAGCCGTCCCTCTGGCCGTCACGGCTTTGCTCCCTGTGGTGTTTTTCCCGGCCCTGGGAATCATGAACGGAAAGTCCGTGGCACCGCTGTATTTCAATCACATTATTTTTCTGTTTTTGGGAGGCTTCCTGGTGGCGCTGGCCATGGAACGCTGGAATCTGCATCGCCGCATTGCCCTGACCATTCTGACCCGGGTGGGTGCTTCGCCCCGGAATATCCTGTTTGGGTTCATGGGCGCCACTGCCTTTCTGTCCATGTGGATATCCAACACGGCCACCACCATGATGATGGTGCCCATCGCCCTGGCCATCATTCTGAATCTGGAAGATCATTACTCCCGGGAAATTCTCTTTCCCTTTGCCACGGCCATCTTTCTGGGAATCGCCTACGCCGCCTCCATCGGCGGGATCGCCACTCTGGTGGGAACTCCCCCCAATCTGGTCCTGGCCCGGATGCTGCAAATTTTATTTCCCCGGGCCCCGGAAATCAATTTCCTCACCTGGATGATTTTCGGTGTCCCCCTGGCAGTGGTATTTCTATTGATCACCTGGTTTTTCCTCCATCGCCGCTACAGTTCCAAGGTCCATTTCGGAGATCTGGACACCTCTCTCTTTCAGGATCAACTGCGGGGGATGGGTCCCATGAACTGGGAAGAACGGTGGGTCCTGGCCGACTTCATCCTGTTGGCCCTGCTCTGGATCACCCGGTCGGATTTGAACCTGGGACACCTTTCTCTGCCGGGGTGGTCCCGTCTCTTTTCTCATCCGGAGTACATCAATGACGGGACGGTCGCCATCGCCATGGCTCTGGTGCTGTTTGTCGTGCCCACCCGTACGGAGAGGGGTACCACCGTATTGAACTGGGAGACGGCCCGGGGTATTCCCTGGAATATCGTTCTCCTGTTCGGAGGCGGTTTCGCCCTGGCGGCGGGCTTCAAGGAATCCGGACTGGCCGCCTGGCTGGGACATCATTTCACCAGTCTCCAGGAGGTGCCGCTGCTGGGAATTCTCC
Organism: Fidelibacterota bacterium; assembly: GCA_003695105.1. GTDB lineage: Bacteria > Fidelibacterota > Marinisomatia > Marinisomatales > J089 > J089. The sequence continues at coordinate 3,055 of RFIZ01000281.1, read as the reverse complement.
TGCTACTGGCCCTGTTCGTGACCTTCCTGACGGAACTCACCAGCAACACGGCCACCGCTCAGATCCTGATTCCCATCCTGGCCAGCCTGGCCGTCGACATTCGCATCCATCCGCTCTTTCTCCTGATCCCGGCCACCCTGTCCTGTTCCTTCGCCTTCATGTTGCCGGTGGCCACTCCGCCCAATGCCATTATTTTTGGCACCGACCGGGTGGAAATCCGGGATATGGTACGGACCGGTATACGATTGAATCTGATCGGTGCCCTGCTGATTACCGCCGCTATCTATACGATTGGTGTCTCGGTCTTTCACATCGACCTGAGCGCCCTCCCCGGCTGGGCGGTTTCCCCTTAAATCCGGAAAAAGCGCCAGTACAGATATACCAGGGCAAAGCCCAGCAGAAAGGCCATTCCGATCCAGCTCAGGATCTGCATCCGCCGGCTGGGACGAAAGGCTTCCGGGAAATCCGGTTGAAACAGCACCCGATAATTGAACCAGGCCAGTACCGGAGCGGTCAAAAAGGACAGGGTCGTGGCCAGATCCACCATAAAGGTCATGGTGGATTTCAGTACGGTCAGCAACAATAAGCCGCCGGCGATGACCCCCAGCATGGAAAGCCAGTACACCCGCTCTCCCTGGCGGATCCGATCCCGGCCTTGCCAGTCCAGCCAGGCCTCTTTCAGAACCCGGGGATAGGCATCCGCCACCGTTAGCGTGGTACTGAACATCGTGGTAAAGGCCGCCAGGAGAATCACCAGGTGACTCCATGATCCCAGGGTTTTGGTGTACAATTCCACCAACTGCCCGGCAAAGGCGCCCCCGGACCGGGCGAAGGTTTCACCGGATCCGAACATGACCAATGCACCCAGGCTGAGAAAACCCAGCGCCATGACACCGGTACCGTAATACCCAAGATCGAAATCCAGCCGAATATTCCGGTAGGCCGGAGCCACGCCGGTTTGTTTCCGGCGTTCCAGGGTCCATAAGGAATGCCACACCGCCACATCGATGGGACAGGGCATCCACCCCAGCAGGACCACCATGAAGGAGACGCCGGATAAGGTCCAGAGGGAAGGAACGGCAGCCCCCGGCCTGGCGGCCGGTCCGTGGAGAAAAGCCGCCGCCACGGCTATCACCGTGGAAAGGGACAGGATTACAATTATGATTTTAATGGCCGAATCCAGAAGGGCATATTGCCCCAGGGCCAGGATGGCGGCGCAGATCACCAGCAGGAGGGCACACCAGGTCAGGATACTCCAGCCGAAGGGGAACAACTGGATCGCCAGCCCGGCCGTCACCACCGTTACAGCGGCCATGACGGCAAACATGGTTCCTACCGTCATCACCAGAAAAATGCCCCAGGCCCAGGGATTCCAGTCCAGATATCCCTTCAGGAGACTTTTGCCCGTGGCGGAGGCATAGCGGGGACCGAATTCGAAAAACGGGTATTTCATCACCATGGCCAGAATGACCAGCCAAACCAGGGAAAAATTGTAGGTGGCACCGGCTCGGGTCGACTGGACCAGGTGGCTGACACCGATGGAAGCTCCGGCCCATAACAGTCCCGGTCCCAACGCTTTCCAGAAATCACTCTTCCGATCATGCATTGTGGTCCTCCTTGGATTCCCATGAGGGGAAAACAGTTTACGGAAGAAATAGGCCAGTCGGCAAGGAGGCGAAGCTTTCGATTCCGTGTCCGCCGCCGTAAACTTGCGCCCCTTATCTATGCCGAAACCACCCCAACAACCACCCTCCGGCGGAGAACTCCTGCTGGCACGTCGCTACCGGGAAGAGACCCAGTTCAGGCGGCCTCTGTTCCGGGAAGTCCACCGGGATCCTTCTGCCTGGGCCCGGGTGCATCAAAGGGAGTGGACTGCTCTCCTGCAAAAGGATCCGAGTCTGCAATCTTTGTCCAGAGGTGAATTCCTGGGACTGGCGCTGTGGCAGGACTGTTACCGAACCCTGATCCGGACTGCCCTGAAACAGGCCGCCCGATCCCTGTTGTCCCTGGTCCGGGAAGATGATGCCCTCCAACGCAGGGTCCGTGGAATTCTGGATCAATCTCCCCCCCTGGCGGCGTCTACGAACGGCGAAGAGGCGGTCGAAATCACTGAAACACTGCTGGAAAACATTGTGATTCAAGCCCTGTGCCGGGAGAACCCGGCCGTGGCTCCGTTGCAGGCATTATTACCGGCACCGGGTGATGGAGAGCGTCTCCCTTCCCTGGTGGATCGACTGGAGCAGATCCCCTTCGGTCAGACCCATCTGAAAGACTGGCTTCAGGCTCCCCTGCAATCCCATCCGGATTCGTTACCGGATCAGCTCCGTTATCTCCGGGAAGTCTGGGCCCCTTACCTGCAGGAATGGCACGCCCATTTTGCCCTCAGTTTTGATCTGCTGGCGGAAGAACGCCGGTTTCGCGGAGCCGGACCCGGTCCCGTGCAACTGCCGGACTACGATGATTCCACCGCTGCCCGCTACAGCCCGGATCAGGACTGGATGCCGTCTGTGGTCATGATCGCCAAAAACACCCTGGTCTGGTTGCATCAATTGTCGAAGGAGTTTCATCAACCCATCCGGCGCCTGGACGAAATTCCGGAAGCAGCCCTGCAACAACTGGCGGAGCGGGGCTTCAATGCCCTGTGGTTGATCGGGATTTGGGAACGGAGTACCATTTCCAAGACCATCAAACGCCGCATGGGCAATCCGGAGGCCGAGGCTTCCGCCTATTCGCTCAAGCGCTACGAAGTGGCCCGGACTCTGGGAGGGAACCAAGCCCTGGAAGCCCTGAAAGAAAAGGCCGGTCGTTTCGGGATTCGCCTGGCCAGCGACATGGTCCCCAATCACACCGGTTTGGATGCCGACTGGATCATCGAACACCCCGAATACTATCTCTCCGTTCCGGAGCCGCCGTTTCCAGGGTATCGCTATAGCGGTGAGAACCTGTCGGAGGACCCCCGGGTGGAAATCCGGCTGGAGGATCATTACTACGACCGGAGCGACGCAGCGGTCACTTTTCAGGCGGTGTATCCGGAGAGGCAGGAAGTCTGCTACAT
>RFIZ01000029.1 GCA_003695105.1 Fidelibacterota bacterium | reverse complement strand
GTTCCGGTACAGGACACCGCCGATTCCGGCTGATTTCCGGGCCAGATTTGCGGCTCCATCCACATACAGACTGAATTCCGACTGAACCGGTTCCTCGATCAGGGGCTGGATCAATTCCCGCTCCTCCGGAGTCAATTTTTCCAGTTGCTCAGGAGTGATGAGTTTTTTTAGAAGCTCAATTTGGGCTGCATTTAAGGATTTTTGCATCGAAAGACTTCAAGGCTGGGAATAAAGATTCAGGGAAAACTTACGGAATTCTCGCGTGAACTATAAACCTCGAAACGGGTCGCCGACCAGGGGAGCATCCAGTCGATAATCTCCAAATCCATTGTAGTCGATGAACAGAAATTGCCGGTTGATGCGATGGTAGTACCACAATTCATAGTAGCGATGGGTACTGGTGCTGGCGGTCCGTTCCACTTCGTCCGGCGGACCAAATAAAATATAAATCATGCCCATGTCCGTCATCCAGCCGGCGGTAAAACCGGAAAAATGTTCATTGGAGTACCGGATCCGACGATAATATTCGTCCATCAATTCGTTCTGTTCGGTATCCGGGTTGGGATCGCGGCTTTTCCAGAATTCCTTGAACAACTTCTCCCGATCTTCGGGACGGGCTTTCTTCAATCGATCCCGTTCCTTATCACTCAGGATGTAGATCATCTGATCCAGAGCGTCATCCACGTCATTCACCAGTCGTGAAATTCCCGGCTTGTCGATTTTTAAATGTTTGGCTTGTTTATAGGATTGATCCCCCGCTTCCAATTCCAACTCCAAAGAATAATTCAGATCGCCAAACAAGGCGGGAGGCAGATGATACTCTTTGGTAAGGGCATCTCCGGCTGTGTCAATGGAATAGGACCGGGACCAGAGATTTTTACGATCCTTGTCCAGCAGCGCGGTGCGCAGAATTCCGGTACCGGATGACTTGTAATAAATCATCACCCGAAGGGTGTCTTCCAACTCCCGTATTTCTGAATTCAACAGGGGGATCCATCCGGGCGAAAACCCCCACTCTCCTTCCCGGGGGACCAGCACGACCGGTGGAAACAGGGCGTCAGGTCCCTGAAAGACGGTCAAATCCCAATCACCGGAATTTTCGCCGCTGCTTTTGGTATCCATATCGGTGACTTCCGCCACCAGATGATATTTTCCCGGAGGAACGGTAAACCGGGTCCAGGTAACGGTTGACAGGGACAGAGAAATTGTCGATACGTAATTATCCACTACTACCGAATCCCGCCAGATTTTCCGGCCGTATTGATATCCGCTCTGATCCCGCAGAGTGATGGTTCCCTGGAAATCGGCCCGGAAAACACTGTCCCGTTTCAAAAATTGCAACGCCAGATAGGGGATTTCCAGATAGGCCCGGACCTCAATGGAATCACTCCCGGGAACCGGAAGCGGGAAGGCAGCTACATTGAAATGGTCAATTTTCTCCCGTTCCTCCTTGCGATGAAAGGGATCCGCCGCCCACACGGAGGTCAATTGGAAGCAGCAAAGGAGAATCAGTAGCCGGTAGTTCATTGAAATTGTTCGTTTACCCATTTGAATCGGATCAGGCCCTGGTTTGTTCCCAGCCAGATTACGTCTCCATCGAAGTAAATGCAATGGATTTTCCCGAGAAAAGGAAATTGATATTCATGGGTTACGTTTCCGCTGCCGGAAAAAAGTAAAAACGTCGTTCCCAGATTCAGGACCCCCCAGGAACCGTTCCAGTCCATCGTTCGGATCATCCTGGCTCCGTATTCGGACGGTTGCAGGATGCGTTTCCAACGCCGGCCCGGAGGTGATGTACGGAATACACCCACCGACGTGGCCACCAGTAGCGAAGTGGCATCCTTGGCCAGAGCGTCGTACCGAATGATTCCCGGAGCCAGATCGAGCTGGCGATGAAAGCGACGATCGATGTACTCCCCGGTGGCCTCATTGATGGAGAGAAATCCATCCAGGAAAGTCACCCAGATCTGTTGATCAAATTGCAACACATCGGTCACCGGATCATTCAGATTCAACGGTAGATAGGAACTGGAGGTGATCCGGTAACGGGAGGTGTCGATCTGCACCAGGTTTTGGTCCGTTCCGGCCCACTCGTAGAGAGCGCCATTACTGAGTGTGAGGACCCGGCTTCCCTGGACCGGCTGGCCAAGGTTTTTCCAAAAGGAATGTTTGGCGTCATATACCGCAATCTCTTCGCCGCCCGTCCACAATTGGGAGCCGTTCCAACTCAGGGCATGAATGGCCGTGTGGGGAGCATTCGACACCAGGTCACTTTCCCAGTAGCGGAATTGATTACGACGATCGGCAAAGACGGTAATCCCCGGGGGATCATTCCTGTTGTCTCCGGCCAGATACAGAGCCTGGTCATCAAATTCGATATCGCCCACAGACCGGTTCAGCAATCCCACCCGGTGCGGTTGAAATTGTTGCAGAACGGCATCCCCCACCAGCAAGGTTCCGTGATCGGTTCCCAAAAATACATCCTGATAGCGGCTGGTATAAAAAGTGGTAATCGATTCCAGCCGGCCATAATCGTCCACCACGTCGTTCCCGTTGAACAGCCAGCCGTCAGTGATTGAGAAAGCAGCCAATGTGGAAGGTACATCGGTCCAGTCCCTGTGACCGGAGGAAATCTGTAGCAAGGGTTCATCAGGCTGGGCGAGTTCACCGACCAGGGCGCCGGTACTTCGATCCAGCTTGGCCACATGGGTGCCGACAAACATCCAGAGGTAATTGCGGGACGCTCCTATCCGGTCCACGTGGTTTCCCTCCAGAAGTCCCAGTTCTTCCTTGGGACGGAAATGCCATTCACCCGGCGGATTGTAACTGAAATTCAGCCCCGATTGGGTGGCAACCCAGAGGGTACGGGTGTCCCGGTCGAACAACACTGCTTCACAACGGTTGGACTCCAGTCCCTGGGCCACGGTGATGGGATCGGCCATTTCTTTTCGCAGGATATGCCAACGGTATACTCCCCCCATTTGAGTGGCCATGTACAAATATTCGAATCCTTCGGAAAAGGAGTAGAGCGCCCCCACCCGACGAAAAACAACCCAATCCAGGGGTTGGAAACGGGGAGCCGGTTGGCCGGCCAGGGAGGCGAACACCAGACTAACACAGCACAGGAAAAATTGAAAGGTGGTGACCCGGCGGACGGAACTAGTCTTCTGGTTGGATTTCATGCAATCGCTGAATCAGCCCGCTTTTGGTGATGGGAACCACTCCCACTTCTTCGCAGACGATACCGGCGGCCAAATTCGCCAGCCGGGCGGATTCCTCCGGTGTTAGTCGATTCAAATCTCCCAGCGTGAAGGTAGCGATGACCGTGTCTCCTGCTCCGGAGACATCATGGACCTGCCTGGCATGGGTGGGAATCGTAAACACCAGATCATCAGCGAAGAGGGTCACGCCCTCCTTTCCCCGGGTGACCATGAGAATATCCAGTTCCTGTTCGGCCCGGAAGGACCGTCCCCGGGTCAGGAATTCCTCATCGGAACGACTGGGACCGACTACGGCGTGAAATTCGCCCCAATTGGGTTTGAACAGTCGGACCCCCTTATAGCTGCGGAATTCTTCCCATTTAGGATCAACATAAACGGGGATGCTCCGTTCATGGGCGAAATCCAGGATTCGGGTAATCACATAGGAGGTGAACAATCCTTTATTGTAATCTTCGATGATGATACCATCCCAAGTGGAGTTGTCAGCCAGGCTGGCTACCAACCGGTCTGCAGTATCCTCAGGTATCGCCTCCGTTTCCTCCCTGTCATAGCGTACAACGTGCTGATTCCGGGCAATGATCCGGGTTTTCACACTGGTCGGCCGGGAAGGCAGGGATAAAATCAAATCCGTATGAATGCCGGAGGATGCGAGTTTTTCCTTCAATAGGGTTCCTTCCGAATCCAGGCCAATTAAACCGGCCACCCAGACCTTGGCCCCCAGTTCCCGGAGATTCCGGGCCACGTTGGCCGCCCCTCCGGGCATGTGTTCCTGTGACTGGACTTCCACCACCGGCACCGGTGCTTCCGGAGAAATCCGTACCGTATCCCCCCAGACGTAGGCATCCAGCATCAGATCACCGATGACCAGAACCGAAGACCGGGAGAAGTTTTCAATGGCTGTGAGATATGAATTCGATTGCATTTATTGTTTATCCCGGGGAAGAATTACTCCAACACCCGCTGGAATTAACGGAAAAACCCAATAGGAAACAATCCGCGAAAACCGTCATTGTCCGGCGCTATTATGTGTTTTCTGACCGGATCAGAGCCTCAACATGGCAGGCCACGGAATCGGCCAGAGCCTCCCAATGATAGCCACCTTCCAGCACAGACAGCAACCGGCCCTGACACCATTCATCCGCCCACGCCTGAAATAAGGTGGAAATGGTAGCGAAGGCTTCGGTGGAAATTTTGAGGCCTCCCAGAGGATCCAGTTGGTGAGCATCGAAACCGGCGGATAAAAGGATCAATTCCGGTTGAAATCGGGCCACCAGGTCGGGCACGCTGTTCTGATAGATATCCAGGAAAACATCATCCCGCGTACCGCCGGGAAGGGGGAAATTCCGCGTAGTTCCGAGGCCGTCACCCAAACCGGTTTCTTCCTTCGTTCCCGTCCCGGGGTAAAATGGATACTGATGAGTACTGATGTATAAAACCCGGGAGTCGGTTTCGAAGATATGCTGGGTTCCGTTGCCGTGGTGTACGTCGAAATCCAGAATGACAATCCGGTTCAACTGCCATTCGTCCAGGGCATAGCGGGCCGCCAGAGCGATATTGTTGAAAAAACAGAATCCCATGGCCTGATGAATTTCGGCGTGGTGTCCCGGCGGTCTCGTCAGGACCATGCCATTGGTCAGGGAGCCTTCCAGGATCAACCGGACCCCTTCCACCGTGGCTCCGGCCGCCGCCAGAGCGACCGAATAGCTGTCATATCCGATGGCACAATCCGGTGTGTCCACGAACGGTTGCCCGGAAATGCAGGCTGTTTCGATGTGGCTGATGTAATCCCGGGGATGAATTCGTTCCAGGACGGAACGATCCGCCGGGGGCACAGCCGGATGTTCAACCTGATTCCAGAGCCCTTTCTCCTGGAGAGTGTGAACGATATGGGTAAGGCGCCGGGGAGTTTCAGGATGGCCGGTACCGGTCGTGTGCTCTAAGAAGAGCGGATCATAGAGAATCCCGGTGGCTCCCAATTCTCAGTACCGTTTCGAGCTGCGGGATACTCCCGGTCGAATCTTGGCTACGTGCCCGTTATCCAGATGGATGATGACGGAGGCAAATTTCTTGATGCGGTGATCATCCGGCGCGGCCAGGATGATGGTCGTGCCCAGATCCCGGTTCATTTTGGTCAATTTTCCCCGAAAATCCCGCTCCATGGCACTGTCCATGGTCGTTCCATAATCATCGATCAGGAGCACCCGGGGATCACTTTCCACCGCCAGGACCTTTTTAAACCAGGAAGCTTCCCCGGGAGAAAGGTTTTTCAACTGCAGATCCCAAAATTCCCGGAATCGCCCCCGGGAAAAATAGCGGCCTTTGATTTTGTCCACTTTTTTCGGGTGAACCATGGCCACGATTTGTCCCAGTTTCTGGGATTCCGGCAGGGTTTCCACACTGGCCAGATAGATTTCATCGATGGGTTTGACTTTTCCCAGCCAGGTGGTCTTGAATTCCTCTCCGTCATATTTCAACACGCCGGAAGTCTGGCGTTCGATGCCTGCCATAATTTTCAACAGGGTGGTTTTTCCGGAACCGATGGCTCCCACGATACCGTAAATGGTGCCAGGGTGAAATTGAAGATGACCGATTTGTAATACCGTACGGGGACCGTAATCCTTTTTGAGATCACGGATCTCATAGATCAGTTTGCTTCTTTGATTCATCACTCACTCCTTTGAGTTGATGAATCGGACCGTTGATTCAGGTCTGAGCTTCTAAAAAACGCTCCGCGTCAATGGCCGCCATACAGCCCGAGCCGGCGGCCGTGATGGCTTGCCGGTAGATATGATCCTGGGCATCGCCACAGGCAAATACGCCAGGGATGTTGGTCAAACTTCTGCCGTCTTTGGTGACGATATACCCGGTGGGGTCCAGCTCCAAATAGTCCCGGAATAGCTCCGTATTGGGGCGATGACCGATTGCCATGAAAATCCCGTCGCAGGTTTCTTCCCGGGTGGCGCCGGTTTTCGTGTCCTTCAGGATGGCTCCGGTGACCCCGGATTGCCGATCACCCAAAATCTTTGCGATCGTCGTATTCCAATGGACATGGATTTTGGGATTGGCCAGCGCGCGCTCGACCATGATCTTGGAAGCCCGGAATTCGTCCCGCCGATGTACGATCCATACTTCTGAGGCAAATTTCGTCAGAAAGATGGCTTCCTCCATGGCGGAGTCACCACCTCCAACTACCAGGACCTTCTTCTCACGGTAAAAAAATCCGTCGCAGGTGGCACAGGCGGATACGCCATACCCCATCAGTTCTTGTTCCGATTCCAATCCCAGGGTTTTGGCGGAAGCGCCTGTAGAAATGATGACCGTTTCGCCGGTGTACAATTCATCACCTACCCAGACTTTAAAAGGTCGCTCAGACAAATCAACTTTTGTCACCTGTTTCATGACGCACTCGGCGCCAAATCGTTGCGCCTGTGCCCGAAACTTGTCCATCAATTCCGGTCCCATGATTCCATCGGGAAATCCCGGGTAATTCTCCACATCGGTAGTAATGGTTAATTGTCCCCCCGGTTGCATACCTTCAAACACGATGGGTTCTAAATTGGCCCGGGCTGTATAGATGGCGGCTGTCAGTCCCGCAGGACCGGAACCGATGATGATGACTTTCCGATTCATAGATTGTGCTATAGTGCTTCGTCCAATAGTTTGGTTATGCGTTCTTTCGGGACCGAACCAACGACTTGATTCAATACATCGCCGTTCTTGAATACCAGCAGACTGGGAATGCTTCGAATCCCGTACTTCATGGCGGTCTGCTGATTATGGTCCACATTCAGTTTTCCGACTTTTACCCGGTTTTTATAGTCGGTGGCAATTTCTTCCACTACCGGGCCAATGACTTTACATGGGCCGCACCATTCAGCCCAGAAATCTACCAGGACCGGATGTTCGGATTGCAGAACCTCCGTGTCAAAATTCTGGTCGGTAAATTCGTAGACGTTCTCTGCCATGGATACTCCTTTTCTCAAAGCTGAACAGAATCTAACTGGGTTAATTTACTGGATTCCCGGAATTACAGGGAACTCTTTTACCGGCTTCCCTCTGCGCTTTGAGTCAGACCTTTAGATGGGTTCGCCCAAAAAGGTTACAACTCAGGCGCGTATCCAGCGAAGAATTTCGGGCAGTGTCACCCGTTTGCCATACATGAGGATCGAGGTTTGAAACACTTTTCCCGAGATCTTCATCACTCCCCAGATCGATAGTAGCATAAGTACGAATGCCACGATTTGTTCCCACAGATCAATGGAGGAAGTTCCCGAACGCAACACGATCAGAAACGGGGTGATGGGCGGGAGAAAGGTAAGGATTCTGGTGGCGATGGCCGTGGGATTGGTGATGAAATAGGTTGACAGGACAATGGGCACTACCATGACAAGTGACACCATCCCGCTGATTTGCTGAGCCTCCTGTTCCGAATCGAAAATACTGCCGAGAGCGGCAAAAATAGCGGCATAGAAGAGAAAGCCCGACACGAAGAACAAAAACATCGTCAGCAGGAATTGAGGCCGGATCGATTCGATCCCGTTATACAATGCCACCACATACCCCACACCCAGATAAAAGAACAACTGGGTCAATCCCAGCAGTCCCAGTCCCAGAATCTTTCCATTCATCAGTTGTGACGGTGTCACCGATGAAAGCAAGATCTCAATCATGCGGGAGGATCGTTCTTCGATGACGCTGCGGAGCAGGATCTGCGAAGAAAACAAGATGGTCATGTACAAAATCATCATGGAAATGAAGGGTATGAAAAAATCCACCATTTCATTGCTTTCATTCGCTTCCCCCTCCCCGGACAATTGATAACTTCGCAATTGGACCCGGCTGGTCACTTCTTTCACAACCTCCGGATCCAGATGGTATTTCTGGAGTCGCCGGTTGAGCACGACTTTATTCAACGACCTCCTGAGAGCATCCGTCGTTTTGAAATTACTGGCGGACCGGACGTAAAGACTGGCCAGGCCTGTGTCCAGAATCGAGTCCGGAATGACCACATAGGCGTCGATATCCTTGTTCAGGAGGGCTTGTTTCAAAGGTTCCGGGTCCTCTTCGATTTGAACGCTGAATTCCGGTTCTCCGGATTTCAGGCGATAGTCCTGGGTCAGTTGAGCCACAAAGTCATTACCGATCCCGGAACTCTGGTCCACCAGACCGATGAGGGTCGATTTGGTGCTCTCGGAACTCAACAGCAAAGAAGGCAGGATCATTGCGGCCAGAATAAAGAGGGGAATGACAATGGCCGTAAACAGGAACAATTTGGACTTTACCCTTTGAATAAATTCCCATTTGATAATCTGTGCGATCATGCCTCTCCTCCTTCCCGGGACGCCTGAACTTCGGCGATAAAAATTTCCTCCAGACTGGGAGGCGTGATGGAGTAGGACTGAATGTCCACGCGGTCGGATATCCAGCGCAACAGGGCTTTCGAGGAGGAAATCAGGGAACCCCGCAGGCGTTTTTTCTCCAAATGAATGTCTTCCAGGTACGTGTCCAGCTCCGATTCATCCAGTTCCCCTTCAAACAGGATATCCACATTCCGGCGTCCGTGGCGGGCTTTGATTTCGTTGATATCCCCTTCGACGATAATTTTTCCTTTGTTGATCAGACAAATTCGATTGCACAGCCGTTCCACTTGTTCCATTTGGTGAGTGGAAAAGAGAATGGCCGCTCCCCGGTCACTGGCTTCTTTGATGATGTCTTTCATCAGGATTTGATTGATGGGATCCAGTCCCGTAAAGGGTTCATCCAGAATGATCAGTCGCGGCGAATGGATCAACGTAGCTATGAATTGTACTTTTTGCTGATTCCCTTTGGACAATTCCCGGATATTTTTTTGCATATAATCAGCCAGTTCAAACCGTTCCAGCCACTGTTGCACAACCCGACCGGACTCTGCAGGACTCAGCCCTTTCAATTGGGCCAGGTATTTCAGAGCATCTCCCAGTTTCACTTTTTGATACAATCCCCGCTCCTCCGGCAGATAGCCAAACTGGTTCCGGGAAACCCGGGCAATATCCTTTCCGTCCAGGTGGATCGAACCGGAATCGGGTTTGAGGATACTCATCAACATACGGATTGTCGTCGTTTTTCCGGCCCCGTTTGGCCCCAGGAAGCCGTAAATGTCTCCCGGCTCAACCTGGAAACTGATTCCGTCCACGGCCACTGTGGCCTGGAACTGTTTCCGAATCGAATCCACATTCAGCATTTCAATCTCCCTTCAGGAATGAAACGATCTCGTCCCGGACGACACCATCGACACTGTCAGGCGGCGTGACCCCAAGGTAGGCCGCCAGAGTCGGTGCAAGATCGATCGTATGAATTTCGGCCGCATATTCAGACCGGGAAAATTGACTGCGTGCCCACCGCAGCGGAACCTTCCGGTCATAGGAATAAGGGGAGCCGTGTCCCGTCCCAAAGGGATATTTCCAGACCCAGTTCCTTTTTTCCAGTGCCCAGGCATCGGGTCCCTGCTCATTCATGGTATGTTTCAAATACCATTCTAGAGTATCGGACGGCGTAGCGGCGAGCAGATCTTCCAGAAACAAAATACGCCCGATTCCCGGTATTTTTTCATAATAGGACCGGATCACATCCTTGATTTCCTCCAGAGGAACGGTGGTTTCCTCTAGGCGTGGGTGATCGATGTATAAGCCGGGACCTTCCACCGTAACCAGATTTTCGATTCCCGTCCGGCGCTGGAGGTCTTCATTCAGCGCCCGCGTCACCGCTTTCCTCAAAGGAGCATTGATCCGGCCGGCGGCTTGTCCGCGCACCTGTGATAAATATTCCGGCAGGGGCAAGCCTCCGTGATCAGCGGTTTGAACTACCAATACCCGGTCCAGTCCAACTACCGTATCCAATGTGCGAAAGAAATGGCCTAACTCCTTATCCAGCTTGATTTGACTATCCATCACCTCCTGGGAATAGGGACCAAAATAATGGATCATCCAATCGACTCCTGACAGACTGAGAAACAGAAGGTCGGGACTGTCGTCCGCCCCTAGCCTTTCGCCCTGAATCGCCGCTTCCGCCGCCTGCAGGGTCAAACGGTCCAGCCAGGGTGTCCCCCCGATCATTTTCAGCGCTTTTTCCGGAGGATCGCCATGATCGAATCCGATGGGAAAGACCGGTGAATAGGGATCCTTCCGGTAGGAATCCACTTCCCCGGGGAAAAAATCGTCCCGGGCATATTTCAGATAGACGGAATCGGGAAGACTTTTCGTCCACATGGAATCGCGGTAGGTTTCAATGTGACTGGTAGAATTGAACCGGGCCAGCCAGTCGGGAATGGAATCGGCGTAATAGTTGGAAGTTACAAAGTGACCGTCCCAGTTATACCAGATACAGACGTCCGGCCGACGTCCCCCCAGGAAGATCGAGGCCCGGTCCTTGCCGGCCACGGACACAACTTTCGCATCCGGATATTGGGCCTGAAGCCAGTCCCCCAAAGCCGGAGTAGAGGTATTCCGATAGGAACGACCCGGTCCTTCCCCGCCAAGCAATAGCGCCTGTGTATCTTCGACGCAGTAGACCGTCCGGCGGAGAGTCCGACTCCACCAGTTGTTACCCAGGATACCCGCCGGGCCCGGATAAGAGCCTGTCGACAGGGTAAAATGACCCGGTCCGGTGGCCGTATAGCCGTGTTGATGAAAAACCTGTGTACAGGTCAGACTATGATCCAGCAGCCAGCGAAATCCGTCCCGGTACAGCGGTTCATACCGGGTGATGACATCCGGACGACATTGGTCCAGTACCAGAAAAACCACCAGACGGGGAGATTCCGGTTTCCGGCTGCAGGTGAGAAGAATGCTCGTTCCCAGAACCAGGAATAAGACGCGCCCTGCTCTCATGCTTTGACTCGTAAAAATCGACGTTTGCCCACTTTGAGGACATGGTCATTTCCCGGGTGGAGCGTGGCCTGGAGATCTGTGCATACTGCTCCATCCACCCGGACGGCCTTTTGTTTAATCAGGCGGCGGGCTTCGCTTTTACTGGCCACCAGATGTTCCTGATGGAGAAGATCCACAACCAGGGTGTCTTGGTGCAGTCTGACTTCCGGCATGTCGTCCGGAATACCCTTCTGGATGAAAATTCGGTCAAAGGCGGCTTCCGCTTCCCTGGCCTGTTCTTCATCATAGTAAAGGGTGACCAGTCTCCGGGCCAGTTCCCGTTTCACATCCCGGGGATTTACGGCTGGATCTGCCAATTGCTCCCGAACTACCGTGAGGGTCGCTTCATCTGCATCCACCGCCAGGCGAAAGTACTTTTCGATCAGGGTGTCAGGAATGGAAAGGACTTTGCCGTACATATCTTCCGGTGAGTCGTGCAGTCCGATATGGTTGCCATAGGACTTGGACATTTTTTCCACCCCGTCCGTTCCCTCCAGCAGGGGCAGGGTGATGATCACCTGGGGTTCCTGGTCATATTCCCGTTGTAAATCCCGTCCCACCAATAAATTGAATTTCTGGTCGGTGCCCCCCAACTCCACATCGGCCTGTAACGCCACCGAATCCATTCCCTGCGCCAGCGGGTAAAGAAACTCATGAATGGCAATGGGAATTTCCGCCTGGTATCGCTTAGTGAAATCGTCCCGTTCCATCATCCGGGCCACGGTATAGCGGCTGGCCAATTGAATCACTTCCTTAAAAGACATGGCATTCAGCCATTCTGAATTGTAGACGATTTTCAGCCGGTCCACATCCAGGATCACACTGGCCTGTTCCACGTAAGAGCGGGCGTTGTCCCGGGCGGCCTCCAGTTCCAGGGGTGGTCGGGTTTTGTTCCGTCCGGAGGGGTCTCCGATCATGGCAGTGAAATCACCAATCACCAGAATCGCCTGGTGGCCCAGGTCCTGGAAATGACGCAACTTCCGCAGTACAACGGCATGGCCGATATGCAGGTCCGGACGACTGGGATCGCATCCCAGCTTGATGTTCAAAGGAGTTCCCGTGTCGCGGGAATGTTGCAATTTGCGCTTCAATTCTTCTTCGGGGATGATTTCTTCCGCTCCCCGGCGTATCAGTCGCAACTGTTCTTCAATGGTTGGAAAGGTCATGATAATTTCCTGATTTCCCGGAGGGTGTCGCGGGAGAGATCCCGATTCTTCCGGGCCTCCCGTTTGTCATAGGTGTGCTTTCCCTTCGCTACTGCAATTTCCACTTTGGCCCAGCCCTGTTTGAAGTACATCCGCAGCGGGACCACCGTGAGTCCCTTCTCCGCCGTTTTTTGCCGAATCTTCCGGATTTCCCGCTCATGGAGGAGCAGTTGCCGGTTTCGATCCGGGTCATGTCCGGCATACCCGGTATGAGAATAGGGACTGATGTGAGCGCCGACCAGGACCGCATTCCCGTTCCGGATCAAAACATAGGCGTCCTTTAGATTTGCCCGTCCTTCCCGCAGGCTTTTCACTTCACTTCCGGTCAACTGGAGCCCGGCTTCATAGGTCTCCAATATATGGTAGTCGTGGCGAGCTTTCCGGTTGGTCGTGATCGGGACGATTTCGGTTTCCATAATCGGCGTGAAAAATACACGGAGAAGGCGACGGCTCACAAGGTTAATCCTTGCAGCATCCCGGCTTCAGGAAGTAAAATTGCCAGCTATTTTTCAGTCTCATGAGTCAGATTTCTTTCGGAGATCTCTCATAACTTGATGCCCGGGTGGTGGAATTGGTAGACACGCTAGGTTCAGGGTCTAGTGGTTGCGAAACCGTGCTGGTTCGAGTCCAGTCCCGGGCACTTTTTTTCACACTGTATGGAACAGTTCACCCAGGAACTGCAACAGCTCCTCCACGACCGGATGCACGGATCCGAATGGTTAACCCGTCGCCTGATCCGGTCGATCCAGTCCCTTTGTCAACGCCGGCCGGCCGGTGAACCACTACCGGAGGAATTTTGGACCGCACTTCACCATCTCCGTCAGGCCTGGACCAGTTTTCGCTCTCCCCTGATGTTGATGGATACTCTGATTTCGGTCCGGACCAAACCGGCGGAAACGGTGGCGGACGTCCTCCAACAGGTTTTGACTCAAAAAGATACCACCCTGACTCGTCTGCGGCAGGCCTTTCTGAAGATCGGCCCCCGGAACCGGACCCTATTGCTCCACAGCCATAGTGACACCATCCTCCGCGTCCTGACGGCGCTTCCGGAGGAAGACCGCCCTTCGCTCCTGTTTCAAACCATTTCCTATCCCGGAGAGGAAGGTCTTCGTTCCGCCCGGAGCTTGTCGAAGGCCGGATATGCCGTGGAAGTCCTCCCGGACACGGCCGTGGGAAACAAACTGACTGAAGTGGACTGGTTGGTTTTGGGAGCCGACGGGCTGGGGACGACCCATTTCACCAATAAAGTCGGCTCCCTGGTCCTGGCTCTGCTGGCCAAAGCCGTCCATCTTCCCCTGTATGTCCTGGCCGAGGCCGCCAAAACCGTCCCTGAGCCATGCCCTCCGATCCGGCTCACCTATTCAGCCCGGGATCTCTGGCCGGAGGCACCGGATGGAATTTTGCTGTCCGGCGGCCTGCTGGAACCTGTACCCAATCAACTGGTAACCGAATTCCTGACGGCATGAAGCATCCCCAACCCCGAATCGAAAAAGATCGCTGGGGCAGGATCGTTCTCAGCTCCGGAGAGGTATTCAAAGACGTGAAACTCTGGCCCGGAGGGGCGATAGAATGGGATTGGCGGAAAACAGGCACCAGCCACGAATCGGGAATCCAATGGGCAGATGTGGAACCCTGCCTCCAATCCGAAGCCCGGCTAGTCCTCTTGTCGCGGGGCCGCATGAATCGCCTTCAGGTTCCGGCCTCCCTGGTGGAACGATTGAGAGCATCAGGATATGAAGTCCAGGTGGAGGATACGGCCCGTATCATCTCCCGGTACAATGCCTGCATCGATCAGGGACAACCCGTCATCGCCCTGATTCATTCCACTTGTTGATCCCCCCAGAAGCGGGGATCCGGACTGGATAGAAAACTCCTCCATCCTTCCTTCCCAAGCGGTGTAAATTTCACCTTTACCATCCACTATTTCAGGTAAACATGGATCTCAAAAAACTCCGGGTCGAAAAATTTCAGCGTTTCTCCGTTCAAAATTTTCCGGCAGAAAAGATGCCGGATTTGCCCACCGTGGAGTCGGAGATCGAAGTCATTTTTTATTATATCGATTCGATAGCGGACGTCCGGCGTTGCGTCGACTATTGCCAGTCGGTCAGCCTCAGGCCGGACAACCGGGTAATCCTGGTTTATGCCAAAGGCCGCAAAGACGGTCTCAATCGCGATGCGATCATCACCCCCTTTCGTCAGGGAACCATTCCCGGATTTGTCCTGAAAGCTCCCATGCTCTGTTCCCTGTCTCCCCAATGGAGCGCCTTTGTGCTGCAAAAACAAATTCACTGAGATGCCGCATCCGGGACCTCGGCATCAGCCACAGGCTTCGAACAACCCGGAATTGTGGACGAAGAGACCATGTCGGTATATCAACAGCTAGCCAGGTTTGGTTCCCGGCTTTTCCCGCCGGCGGTCGTTTTCAGGGTAGGATTCAATCTGTCTCCCATGTACCGACGCACGACCGGAAAAATCCTGTCGGTTTCGGACGACCTCAAACACATTGTGGTTTCCCTCCCCCTATCCTGGAAAAACCGGAACTATGTCAATTCGATTTTCGGCGGAGCCATGTTTTCCGCCGTGGATCCCATCCCCATGGTGCAATTGATC
>RFIZ01000280.1 GCA_003695105.1 Fidelibacterota bacterium | reverse complement strand
GGGTCAGGCCGTCCACCGGACTATACAGTCGGATCCGGTCACCCGGCTGAACTCCGAGGCGATCGGCCAAAATCGAACCGATCCATACACCGGCGGTGACGCTGGTATCCCGGTCGACCGCCCCCAGCCGGTACACCCGATCGGGCCTCTCCGTGTCCACGGCTTTGACGGTGACCATCCGGCGGGACTGGTCCGGACCGAAAAGCACCGCTTTGCGTTCCAGGTACGGCGCCAGCACCTGAATTTCCTCCTGACGGGTCAGTTTCGCCAGCCGATCTTTCAGGGACGAACCGGCCAGACCGGTAATCCGCAGATCCCCTTCAAACCCGCGGATGCGGTCCCGGACCAGCGATTCAAAGCCGTTCAGCACGGAGACGGACACTACCAGGGCCAAACTGCCCACAGCCAGACCGACAATTGCAACCCAGCCCGTAAAGCGGGATGGACCGGCTCCTTTGCCTCCCAGTAAAAATCGACGGGCAATGCGAGTGGTGAGTCTCATTCGTAACGCAAGGCCTCTGCCGGGTGGATCGCCTGACTACGCCGGACCGGCCACCAGGAGATCATCAGCGTGATGACCCAGGTACCCAGGAAAAGCGCCAGAGTCATGGGCCAGTTCCAGTGGACCGGAATATGGTCCATAAAATAGACGTCTTCCGGAATGGATAAAATCGACCAACGCGATTGGAGTCCTACCACTGCCGCCGCCAGCACGAAACCCAATCCTCCTCCCAGTAATCCGATCAATCCACTTTCGTACAAAAAGATCGACTGGATCTGTCGTCCCCGGAACCCCTGGGCCCGGAGAATACCGATCTGCCGGGTTTTTTCCAGGATGATCATCATAATGGCCGCAGTGATATTGACGATTCCTACCAGCGCAATCAATCCAAAGATGATCAGGATCGGCCAGCGTTGCAAAGACATCCATTCATACAGGATACGATGTTTGTCTTTCCAGCTCAAGGCGGTCAGTGGATAACTCAGCCGGTGATTCAGATCCCGTAAAAGACGGGCATGAATTCGGGGATCCCGCTCAAAGATTTTGACGCCCGTGATTTCCGGCTTCGATTCGGAAAAGGCTGCCAACTCCCGGGTGGAGGTCAATAAAATGGTCTGATCATAATCCAGCAGGCCGGAATGAATAGTGCCCGCCACCCGAACGGGATGAAAATAGGGTTCCGGCTCTTCTGGCGATGGGGACAGATCCATCATCACCACCGAATCGCCCGCCCGGGCCCCCAACTGGTGGGCCAGACGATCTCCCAACAGAATTTCTCCGGCTTTCAACCGGGTCGTGGGCACATCGAGAGTGGACACCAGTCCCGGCGGCACCAGGCCATGCTCCAGTGCCAGACAGAGAGCCCCCTCCGCCCGGGAGCCTTTCCGGAGAATGAATGGCTTTTCGGTATAGGGAACGGCGATCAGTTGATCCTGGTAGGGCGCCAACAGGCTGTCGATACTATCCATCTGACCGGTTATGGGTAGATCGAAGAAATGTTCGATTTCGATATGCCCGTCAAATCGGGCGATTTTTTCGGACAACAATCCTTCAAATCCGTCGATGATGCTATAAGTGATGATCAACGCCGCCAAGCCAATGGACAGACCGGCAATGGACAGAGTTCCGGCCAGGGTAGAAAAACTGGTACGCCGCAGAGTTGTCAGATGCCGCCAGGCAATGGTGAAGAGGAGCTTCTGCCGCAGAAATCGTTGGGCCAAGGACCGGTCTCTATTGTGACCTGAGGGTGGGAAACAGGATCACATCCTTAATCCACCGGTTTTCGGTGAACAGCATGACCAGGCGATCGACCCCGACGCCGACTCCCCCGGTGGGGGGCATCCCGCATTCCACCGCCTCCAAAAAATTTTCATCAACCGGGTGGTCTTCTTCATCACCGTCCCGACGCAGAGCCGCCTGGGCTTCGAATCGTTCCCGCTGATCCAGCGGATCATTCAGTTCCGAAAAGGCATTCACGAATTCCGCCCCGCCAATAAACAGTTCAAATCGTTCCACCAGTTCCGGATTACCGGAGCGATGCGGTTTGGCCAGGGGAGAAATCGCTTTGGGGTGGTCCAGGATAAAGGTAGGCTGAACCAAGCCCGGCTCCACCAGGCGTTTCATGAGTTCGTCCAGCAACTGTCCGTAGGTCACCGCCTTGCCGGTATCGAGCCCCCGGTCCCGGGCCAGATCCCTGAGCCGGGATTCATCGAATTGTCGCACATCCACTCCCAAAGCTTCTTCCAGGGCGTCAAAGATGGCCAGACGCCGGAAAGGACGGTCAAGATCGATCACCATGCCGCCCCAGTTCACCCGGGTTTTGTCCAGGCTCCGGGCCAGACGTTGAATCATATCCTGAACAAAATCCATCATGTACTCATAATCCACATAGGCCTGGTAGAACTCCAGCGCCGTGAACTCGGGATTGTGATTCCGGTCGATACCTTCGTTGCGGAAATTTTTCGATAACTCATAGACTTTTTCGAAACCGCCGATGATAAGGCGCTTCAGGTACAATTCATCGGCAATCCGCAGATAAAAATCCTGATCCAGGGCATTGTGGTGGGTCACGAAAGGACGGGCGTTGGCACCGCCGTACAAGGGTTGCAGAACCGGTGTTTCCACTTCCAGAAAGCCGTGTTCATCCAGATAGTGTCGCAGGAAGGAGATGATGCGGGCCCGGGTCCGGAATACCTCCCGCACCTCCGGATTCAGGATCAGGTCCAGGTGGCGATTCCGGTAGCGGAGTTCCTTATCTTCGAAGGGATCGAAGACTTCTCCGTCCTTCTCTTTCACCACCGGAAGCGGCCGGATTCCTTTGGAAAGCACCGTTATTTCAGAGGCATGGATTGAAATTTCTCCGGTTTTGGTGGTAAAGACGTACCCGGTGACACCGAGAAAGTCTCCCAGATCCATCAATTTAAACTGTTCATAGCCCGTTTCCCCCACGTCGTCGCGGCGGAGATAACACTGAATACGCCCCGATTCATCCTGGAGATGACAGAAAGAGGCTTTTCCCATCCGTCGCAGACTCATGATCCGGCCGGCCACCGTAACCGACTGTCCTTCCAGGGCTTCGTAATTGGATTTGATGTCCGCTGCCTGCGTATCCCGGGAAAAGGCCACCGGGTAGGGGTTCACACCCAGTTCCCGCAATTTCCGCAGTTTTTCCCGCCGGACATTCATGCTTTGTTGTAGACTGGTATGGGTTTCACTCATTCCTTCGCCTTTGCCGGTATTTGATTCATGAGATAGGCCCGGATGAAGGGATCGATATTCCCGTTCATCACCGCCTGGACATTTCCCGTTTCTTCTTTGGTGCGATGATCCTTGACCATGTTGTAGGGGTGGAAGACATAGGACCGGATCTGATTCCCCCATCCGATGTCGGTTTTTTGGCTTTCCAATTCCTGGGCCGCCGCCCGTTCCTTTTCCAGTTCATGCTGGTAGAGCCGCGCCCGCAGGACTTTCATGGCCTGGGACTTGTTCTTATGCTGGGAGCGTTCATTCTGACATTGGACCACGATGCCGGTGGGTAGGTGGGTGATCCGGATGGCGGAATCGGTCTTGTTCACATGCTGACCCCCGGCACCGCTGGCCCGATAGGTGTCGATCCGAAGATCGTTGGGATTGATTTCTATTTCGATGTCGTCGTCGACGGCCGGGTAGACAAACACCGACACAAAGGAGGTATGGCGTCGGCTGTTGGCATCAAACGGAGAGATCCGCACAAGTCGATGTACTCCGATTTCCGCCTTCAGCAGACCGTAGGCGTACTCTCCCTTCACCTCCAGGGTCACGTCTTTGATCCCGGCTTCTTCCCCGGGCTGGTAATCCAAAATGGTGTAAGTGAACCCTTTGCGTTCGATCCAGCGGGTATACATTCGAAACAGCATTTCCGCCCAATCCTGACTTTCCGTTCCTCCGGCACCGGGATGAATGGTGAGAATGGCATCGGCGGCATCCTGTTCTCCTCCCAGCATGAGTTTCAATTCCACATCCTCGATGATGGATTGAAACTCCTTCAATTCGCTCTCTACTTCCGCCACCTCCGTCTCTCCTGCTTCGGCGAATTCCAGCAACACCTCGATATCCCCGTGCCGCCGTTCCAAATCCTGCCACAGCTGAATGTCTTTTTCCAGACGGGAAACTTGTTTTAAAATCGAAGAGGCTCGGCCGGAGTCATTCCAGAACTCCGGTTGGGAAGACTGGGCTTTCAGTTCGCCCAGTTTCTTTTGCTTGGTGTCCAGGTCAAAGATACCCCCGAAGTTCCAGGTATTTGGATGACAGGCGGGTGAAAAGGTCTTTTATTTCCACTAAGTCCATGTAAAAAATTACACTGGCTGGACGGTTCGCGAGGACAGTTTCTTACCGGATCCTCCTCCCCGTCCGGTGTTTCTGCAACCAACAATTTCCGGCATCCGGCAGTCTTCCTTACTTCTGTGTGCGCCACCGGTCGATTGTGCCCAGCCGGTCCACTTTTCCCGTAGGGGTGTACCGGAATTCCGGCAGAAACAGAATTTTGCGCGGCCGTTGTACCGAAGGTAAAGCGGTGCACGCCCGGCGGAACCGGTGCTCCAATCGGGGATCGGGTGAAGATTCGATCCATAACCCGACCTCCTCGCCCAGACGTTTGTGGGGGAGTGCGCCCACAAAAAAGGGCACATCGGGAACCCGGGTTCGCAGAACCGCCTCCACCCTTTCGGGTTGGATTTTGATACCGCCGCTGTTGATGACCCGATCCAGCCGGCCGATCCAGCGAAAGTGATCCTGGTCCAACTCCACTACATCGTGCGTCCGGATCTTTTTCCCCGGCTGGAGAGCGTCCTCGATCACCAGGCAGGAATCCGGGTCCACCGAGAGACGGACTCCCGGTAAAGGCGAAAAGGATTCCTCCCGTTCGGGCACGATGGAACGCAGGGCCACGTGGGTCAGAGTTTCCGTCATGCCGTAGGTTTCATACACCCGGCCCGGCAGGCATTGAACTTGCTCCTCCAGATCCGGTGAAACCGGGGCGCCGCCCAGTAATAAGACTCCGTCGTCCGCCAGGACTTCCCGGACGGCCGCCAACAGATCCTGATGGCTCAATTGATGAGGGGTGAAGGCCGCCAGGTGAATCGTAGGCAGCGACTCGTTCCAGGGCGAAGTGGATGGCGGGACGGGGATGAGATCCAGCCCGGCCACCAGAGCCCGAATAACCATCATTTGTCCGGCGATGTAGGTGAGCGGCAAACTCAACAGGGCCCGGGAGCCGGGCGGTATACCCAAAACGGACACCGATCGTTGCGCCGCCTGAATAACGATTTTTTTTTCGAACACGATCGGTTGAGGTGCGCCGGTAGAACCGGAGGTGTGAAAGGTGATCGTCGGCTGGTCGTTCCACCAGATCCGGAGGAAACGTCCCAGTTGTCGAAGATCTTCCCTTTCAGCGGCCAATAACGGCCCCTCGGCTCCCGGGGGCAGCCATTCGCCAGCCAGGCGCACACCGTCAGCCATGAGTCGTCTGCAGCGCTTCCGGAGTCGACCATCGTCCCCGGGGATTTAGATGGAGTCGCCCCTCCCGAACCTCCAGGGGTGAGGTCAGATTATTGGTGTACAGGGCTCCCGTTCCCAAACCCTGGGGCAGGTCCGGATCCCAGGTGGCCACCCACTGGGCGATGGCATTCAATCCCAGGTTGGATTCCAGGGCCGAGGTCGCCCACCAGCCCACCCGGGCATCGGCCGCGAACCGGATCCATTCCTCCGCGGCGGCGATGCCTCCGATGAGGGTCGGTTTCAGAATCAGATACGCCGGACCAACCGTCGCCAGGAGGGCCCGCCTACGCTCAGCGGTTTCGATGCCGATCAATTCTTCATCCAGGGCAATCGGTACGGGACTGTTTCGACAAATATTCGCCAAAAGTTCCCAGTCGCCCGCCGGTACGGGTTGTTCGATGGAATGGACCTGCAGTCGCTCCAGTTCCTCCAGCACCGGCCACACGGTATCCGCTGAAAAGGCACCGTTGGCGTCCACCCGCAGTTCATACCGCTCCGCCGGATAGCGGGCGCGAAACCCCCGAAGCAGGTCCCGTTCTTCCTCCCAATGTAACGCACCGATTTTGAGTTTGAGGCAGGAAAACCCCTGAGCCACCTTCTGTCGGAGTTCCCTTTCCATTTCCCGTTTGGACCCCATCCAGACCAGACCGTTGATGGGAATTCCCCCCTTCCCGTCCACAAAGGGGGAGGGATACAATTGAAAAGGATCCGAAGACCGGACACTTTTCCAGGCCGTTTCCAATCCGAATCGCAACGCCGGATATCCCGGCGGTACTTCCTCCAGAGGATCGGCAGCGGATACCCGGGGATGGTTCCGGACCCAGGACTGAATGGCTTCCACCGAATCGGGGCTCAAACCCGGCAGAGGAGCCGCTTCCCCCCAGCCGGTCCGGCCGGTCCCCGGTTCGGTCAGTTTCAGGTAGAGCACTTCGTGATCCGTGAGGGACCCGCGCGAGGTCCGGACCCGGCGTTTGAAACGCAGCCGGTGAGTCACCCCCTCCAGCCGATAGAAATCATCAGCCACGGATCAGGAAAAAAGTAAAGACGGCCAGGGCCAGAGTTCCCAGGGACAATTGCCTCAGGTACGGGTCGATCGACGGAGCGGGTTTCCGGAGCATGAGACTCTGATTCAACCAGAGGCCCAGGAGGAGCGCCCACAAGAATCCGCTCTTCCAACCGGGATGCAGTTCGTGGAGGATATAAACGGACATACAGACGGACGCGGTCGTTATCACCCCAAAATGATACACCTTTGCTCCCCGTTCTCCCAGGCGCACGGGCAGGGTCCTTTTCCCCGTGCGAGCGTCCGTTTGCCGGTCGCGCATGTTATTGATGTTCAACACCCCCACGCTGTAGAGTCCCATGACAACCGCCGGCAACACCGGCCAGGGGATGACCCTTCCGCCCATCAGGGCCACCACGCCCAACACAGCTACCGGACCGAAAAAAAGAAACACAAAGGCATCCCCCAGACCGACATAGCCATAGGGTTTTTTCCCTACCGTATAGGCAATGGCGGCTCCGATGGCGGCCATTCCCAGTAGGGAGAAGAGCAGAGCCGCTCCCTGCCATACGGCGCCGAATCCCCGATAAATCAGGGGCACGCCCAGCAGGGCGCAGATCAGCACGTTGATCCCGATGGCCAGAACCATTTCCCGGGGCCGGATGGAACCGGACTGGAGACCACGATGAGGTCCCACCCGGTCCGGAGAATCGGCGCCTTTGAGAAAATCGCCATAATCATTGGCCAGATTGGCCAGGATTTGCAGACTCAGGGCCGTCCCCAGGGCCAGCCAGAAGATATCTGCCCGGAATTGTCCCTGGTGGGCCGCCACCGCGCCTCCCATGAGTATGGAGGCCGTCGCCAGCGGCAGGGTACGCAGCCGGGCTGCTTCGATCCAGGATCGGAAATCGGCCATCAGGGAAAACGGGGGAATTGATCGAAATCAGGGTTTCGTTTCTCCAGAAAGGCCTGTTTTCCTTCCTGGGCTTCTTCCGAGAGGTAATACAGCAGGGTGGCATTCCCGGCCAGTTCCTGCAATCCGGCCTGTCCGTCCAGTTCGGCATTGAAGGCCGATTTCAGTAACCGGATTGCGGTGTGGGATTTGGTCATGATCTTACGGCACCAGTCCACCGTGGCCCGTTCCAGCTCCTCCAGGGGCACCACTTTGTTTACCAGGCCCATGGCCAGAGCCTCCCGGGCGTCATATTGTTCACAGAGGAACCAGATTTCACGGGCTTTTTTCTGCCCCACGATTCGGGCCAGATAACTGGCACCGAATCCCCCGTCAAAGGATCCCACCTTCGGTCCGGTCTGACCGAACCGGGCATTGTCCGCCGCAATCGTCAAATCACAAACCACGTGGAGTACATGACCTCCGCCGATAGCCCAGCCGGCCACCATGGCAATCACTACTTTCGGCAGGGATCGAATCCGTTTTTGAAGATCCAGCACATTCAACCGCGGCACCTGGTCCTCCCCTACATATCCGCCCTGGCCCCGCACGGACTGATCACCGCCGGAACAGAAAGCGTTTCCTCCTTCCCCCGTGAGAATCACTACTTTGATGTTGGCATCCTCCCGGCAGCGGTCGATGGCCGTAATCATCTCCTGAACGGTCAGAGGAGTGAAGGCATTATGAACCCGGGGACGATTGATGGATATTTTGGCAATGCCTTCCGCGAAGGTAAACCGGATTTCTTCAAAGGAATCCAGCGGTTTCCAATCCAGAGCTGGTTTGATCATCCTGAAACCTCTTTCAATTGGGTTAAGAAACGTTTATTCACCTGCCAGTCGGTCTGGAGTTCCCAGACGCGAGGGACTCCGTCTGCCCGGACAAATTGATGTACCTGCCGGTCGAACTCCGCCACCGTGCTTGTCTGCCATTTCCCCCCTTCGGGAAGCGGGACCCGGTCCAGGACTGATTGTTCGTGCACCTGGCGAAAGACCGTATCGAATTCGGGCTGGTCCGCCGGCCCATCGATCAGGCCGAAAATGCCTCCGCCGCCGTTGTTCAGGACCAGGATATGCAGGTTGCCCGGCAGGCCTTGATTGAGGAACGGGGCACAATCATAGGCCAGACTCAAATCACCCAGCACCAGTATTTGCAGACGGGGATCGCCCCAGGCATGTCCCAGAGCCGTGGAAAGAATTCCGTCGATTCCGGACGTGCCGCGATTGGAGCGAACCTCCACCCCCTCTGGCAGGGGAAAAAAATTCGCCCAGCGAACGGGCATGCTGTTGCCCAGATGTAAAACGGTGTCCCTGGACAGGGCCTGAAGCAACCGGGCTATGATCCAGGGCTCGGATTGCAAGGGAGCCTGCGTTTGCGCCAAGATCCGACTCTGAAATTCCTGCACCTTTTCCTGGGCCGCCTGCCACTTGTCCAGATAATCCGGTGCGGATTCCGGAGCATCCGGTTCCCCGGCCCAGGTGCGGAAGAACTCCGTAGGAGTACAACCAATCACCGTTTCCAGCCGTTGGGTGGTATCCAGTATTTCGCCGGCGGGATCCAGGTACCAGACTGGGCACTGTCTCTGCCGGAGCCAGGTTTTCCAGGGACGGGACAGCATCCCCCGGCCCCAGGTGATGATCAGATCCGGTTCCAGCTCTTTCCGGGGTGACAGCGCAAGGGTATCCTGGGCCCAGATGCGCTCCGGGAATTGACCCAGATTGGCGATATGATCTCCCACCACCGGCAGGTGCCGGATCCCGGCGCAACGGGCCAGGGCCCGGTTCCGTTCCC
Source organism: Fidelibacterota bacterium (assembly GCA_003695105.1). Lineage (GTDB taxonomy): Bacteria > Fidelibacterota > Marinisomatia > Marinisomatales > J089 > J089. The sequence goes on along the minus strand of RFIZ01000280.1, from coordinate 3,809 downwards.
CGTCGGGTTCGCCCCAGCCGCCCACGACCAAAATCCGTTGCCGCTTTCGCAATCGTTCCCCCACCTCCGGCCAGACGGAGGCTAGGTCTCTTCCTCCACTGATCCAGTCGATTTTCCGGGGAGCGGACCGGGATCTCGGTCCGGAGAGCTTTGGATAAAAAGGCTCCCGAAAAGGCACATTCAGATGGACGGGACCGGACACCGGATGGGTCAATCGCAGCAGGGCTTCGTTGCAGAGCCGGTTCCAGTGCCAGCGCTCATCAGGACTTGAGCCGGCTGTGGGCAGGGTGGCTTCAAACCGGATATGCGGTTCATATACCCGGTCCTGGTGAATCGACTGGCCGTCCCGTTGGTCGATCCATTCCGGAGGCCGGTCGGCGGTCAGAACCAGCAGGGGAGTCCGGGCGTAGTAGGCTTCCGTCACGGCGGGAGCGTAATTCAGGACGGCGGTACCGGAAGTGCAAATGAGAGCCACGGGTTGTCCCGTTGCCTGAGCCAGCCCCAGGGCCAGAAATCCGGCGGACCGTTCATCCAGAACCATCCGGGTCTGAATTCCGGCGGTCCGGGAAAAGGCCAGAGACAGAGGTGCATTGCGGCTCCCCGGCGAGAGAACCGCCTGGGAGATGCCGTGGCGGACACAGAGTTCAGCCAGATCCAGACACCGGTCGATGGGTTCAGACATGTAATCCCCGCAGCAACGTTTCGCACTTCAGGGTTGTTTCGGCCCATTCCGCCTCCGGATCGGATTCGCTGGTAATTCCGGCGCCGGCATACACCACCGCCAGGTCGTCCAGTAATTGCAGGCAGCGCAGATTGACATACAACTGAGTTTCTCCCTGAAATCCCACGGGACCCAGAAAACCGGCATAAAAGCGCCGCTGGAAGGGTTCGGTCTCCCGGATGAAGTCCAGGGCCAGTTTCTGGGGCCGGCCGCACACGGCCGGAGTGGGATGCAGGATGGACACCAGTTCGGACGGCTGCACCCGTTTTCCCGGCGATTGGAGTGACCCGGTGATATCCGTGCGCAAATGATAGACGTTCCCGGCCTGATGGGTATAGGGCCCTTCCACGTGCACCTGACCGATGCCGATGGAACGGATCCGCCGCAGAATGTACCGGGACACGATTTCCTGTTCCTCGAATTCCTTACCGGTCCAGGAAACGGGACGCCGGTCTTCCGTGACCGGTTCGGTCCCTGCCAGAGAAACGGTCCGGAATTGGTGAATATCATTCACGGCCATGAGTAATTCCGGCGAGGCTCCGATCCAGGTGCCGGTTTGGGGCGTGGAGATCAGGGAAATGAAGGCATGGGGATACAATTTCCGCAAGGTGAGAAAGAAGGGGATGGGATGGACTTCATCCATGGTCAGGTAGGTCCGGGCCAAGACGACTTTTTCCAGATCCGTCTCCCGGATGGTCCGCACTGCCTGGGAAACCCACCGGACGTAGAGATCTTTTTGATTGCGGGCATGTACGGTACTCCGCAGTGTCTGGGTGTAAAATTCCGGCTCCGCGCCCGTGGACGTGTTCACGGCAGTCTGGACGGCATCCAGTACCCGTTCCGTTTCCGGCGTCCGGCCACGGGTCTGAAAATCACGGTGGAAGGAGTTATAGACCACATCGGCCGGCAAGAAACGACCGGGTCGTTCAGAATCGGGGCTGAAGGGATGCAAATAAAATCCCGGTTCCGTCCCGTCCAGGATTTCCACGGCCGCCGAACGTTCCGTTGCCGTGGAAAGCAGGACCTGCCAGTCGCTGGACCGGGGGAGACTCCAGGCGGCCAGGGCCCAACGGTGTTCCAGGGCCACCCGGGCACAGGCCCGAAAAACACGTTCCGGGCTGTAGGCTACCTCTGTATCCAAGACTTCAGTGCTCATGGCGCTTCCGGTTCATGACTGCCAAAGTCATCCGGCTGACACAAATCAGCCGCCCCGCCTCATCACGGATATGGATTTGCCAGATCTGGGTCTTTTTCCCCAGATGAATGGCCGAAGCGACTCCGGTCACGTAGCCATCCCGGGCCGATTTCACGTGATTGGCATTGATTTCCATTCCCACGCAATACTGCCTGTCCCGGTCCAGTTCCAGGGTTCCTGCCACACTGGCCAGGGTTTCCGCCAGGACCATGGAGGCTCCGCCGTGGAGAAATCCCATGGGCTGGCGGGTGTGGGTCGTGACCGGCATGCGTCCGGTCAGGCTGTGCTCGCCCACATCAATAAATTCAATGCCCAGGTGATCGATCAGGGTTCCCCGGGTGGCGCGGGTGATCTCCGCCAGAACCTGTTGTTTATCCACTGTTAGTCTCCGGAGGACATGAACAACTTTTCATTCAGGTATTTCCGCAGTTCCATGTCGTCAATACCCAGTTTGACGAAAGCACCGTCTTCTGCAATGGACAGTTTGCGGGTCTCCTCCGAAACGACGATCACGATGGCATCCGACTCTTCCGTGAGTCCCAGGGCGGCCCGGTGACGCGTCCCCATGTCTTTGGATATGGTGGTACTGTCGGTGAGGGGCAGAATGCAGGAAGCGGCCTCGATGATATCATTCTGGATGATAACCGCCCCGTCATGCAAAGGGGAAGAAGGATTGAAAATCGAGATCAGAAGGGGCGCCGTCACTTCCGCCTTCACCGGCATGCCCGCTTCCTTGTAGGCCCGGAGCCCCGTTTCCCGCTGGATGACGATCAGGGCTCCCCACCCACGTTGGATGATTTCGACCGTAGCTTCTACGATGGCTTCAATGGTTTTGGACGTTCCCAGCCGGAAGATGCGCTGAAAAAACCGGTGTTGACCAACATAGATCAACAGTCGGCGGATTTCGGGCTGAAAGAGAATCACAAAGGCTACGACCCAGACGGTCTGGAATTGGTTTACCAGCCAGGAAGTGGCCGAAAAACCGAGTGCATTGAACAGGAAGGAAGCGATCAGCAGGATGATGAGTCCCACCAACATCTGCCCCGCCCGGGTACCCCGGAAATAATGATAGACCCGGTAAAAAATCCAACTCACCAGCAGGAGGTCCACCAGGTCGACCAGAGTGACTCGCAAAAAACCGAGATGGAACAAAGTCATGGGAAAATTTACAGCCCGTTGCCCATACCGGAACAGGAGCGGGTTGTCAGAGGCGATCCGGGACGCGGCGGATGGCGTCGACGATTTTCAGGGCGCGGTAGGTTTCCCTCACATCGTGGACCCGGACCACCCGGGCGCCTTCCCAGACGGCGGTGCAGACCGCTCCCAGAGTCCCTTCCACCCGCTGGTCCACCGGCAGGTTCAGGGTGGCGCCGATGAACGATTTGCGGCTGGGACCCACCAGCAAGGGATGATTCAGGTCTCCGAATTCCCGCAACCGTTTCAATAAAATGAAATTGTCCTCCAGCCGCTTCCCAAACCCGATTCCCGGATCGAGCAGAATGTTCCGAGGATCGATTCCCTCCTCCTCCAGACGTTGCAGGCGGACCCGGAAATAGGCTTTGATGTCTTCCACCACGTCTTCGTACCAGGGATGATCCTGCATGGTGCGGGGCGTGCCGGCAATATGCATCACCACGACCGGGCACCGGGCTTCCCGGGCGACTCGCACCATGTGAGAGTCGAAATTCAATCCGGAGATATCGTTGATCAGATCGGCGCCGGCTTCCAGAGCGGCCTGAGCCACCTCAGCCTTGTAGGTGTCTACGGAGATGGGAATGGATTCCTCTGCCCGGATGCCCTGGATGACAGGCAGAATACGACGGATTTCTTCCTCCACCGGCACCGGCTCCGCTCCCGGGCGGGTGGATTCGCCCCCGATGTCCAGAATATCTG
>RFIZ01000279.1 GCA_003695105.1 Fidelibacterota bacterium | reverse complement strand
TACTTTCAACAGTTGTTTAACAATTCACCCCAGGGAATCGTGATCCTGAATAAACAGGATGAGATTCTCAATATCAACAAAGGATTCGAAGACTTATTCCAGTATACCCGGGAGGAACTGGTGGGGAAAAAACTGGCCTATCATATTGTCCCGGATCGGTTGAAGGAAGAATCTACCCGTTACTCGGAACGCGTGTTCAAAGATGAGGTCGTCCGCACGGAAACCGTGCGGAAGCGAAAGGACGGGTCCGAGATCCATGTTTCCATTCTGGCCTTCCCCATCCAGTTCGGCGATGAAGATCCGGCCATTTACGCCATATATTCCGATATCACCGACCGGGTGCGATATCAGGAGGACCTGCAGGCGTCGGAGGCCCGGTTCCGGACATTGGCCAATGAATTGTCTGCCATGAATGACATGAAGGAAACCCTGCTGGATGTAATCAGCCACGATCTCCGCAATCCGGCCGGGGTCATTTTCAGTATGACCGATTTGATGGTTCAGGAAGATCCGGATTCGGAAGCGCTTCAATTGTTGAAAACCAGTTCGGAAGATTTACTGTCGGTGATCGAAAACGCCACGTCCCTGTCACGGGTCGCTTTCGGCGAGGACATCCAGAAGGAATCGCTGGACCTGGCGCAGCTGATTCCCCGCATCGTCCAGGACTTCGGTCCGGAACTGAAACGGAACGGTCTGGAGGTGGATGTGGATTTGCCGGATTCCCTGGAGATCCAGGCCAACCGACTGGTATCCGAAATTTTCAAAAATTACCTCAGCAATGCCATCAAATATGCCGCCCATGGTAAACGAATACAGATTGTGGGTGTCCGGGAACCTCACTCCGTCACCGTGGAAGTCCGGGACTTTGGTACGACGATCCCCGGAGATCAGTTGCAATCGATTTTCACCCGGGGAGTTCGTCTGGAGGGCGGAAAAAAGAAAGGGCGCGGCCTGGGCCTGGCCATCGTGAAACGGATTGCCGAAGTGCATAACGGGGAAGTGGGCGTGCGTCCCAACTCTCCCAAAGGAAATATATTTTATGTAACTCTACCTGTAAAGTGAGTATCTTATGGATAGGATGACACCTGCAAAACAACCGGTTAAAGTTCTGGTCGTGGAGGACGATCCACTGAACCTGAAACTCCTGCAGCTCATGCTGGACAAACTGGGTGTGAATATGATTGCCGCCCGGGATGCCGAGGAAGCGCTGGAACTGCTGGGAACGGATCAGGCGGAGGTGATGCTCCTGGATATCGCCCTGGGTCCCGGCATGTCGGGCATCACTCTGATGGAGGAATTGCGGGGGAAGGACGAGTTCAAGAAAACTCCCATAATTGCCGTAACGGCCTATAACTATTCCGAGTTGCGGGACTATGTCAACGATCAGGGCTTCAATGAATATATGGGAAAGCCGATTTCCTTCAAACAATTGAAAGACATGTTCGAAAAACTCAATCTGGTGTCTCCTTCGTGACAGTCTGTTCCGAGTGTACCCCTTAGTTTCCAGCGACCGTTATCACTTTTCAGGACGGGAAGTATGAATGATCAATCCCGATTAGAGCGCGAGGGTCCGGACTGGTATCGCCGCCTGGCCACCTTTCCGGAGCGAAATCCACTGCCGGTCATCGAATTGGATAGCCGGTGCCGGGTGACCTATATGAACCCGGCCTGTGAAAACCTGTTGAAACGACTCCAGGGAGACGATCAGGATGTGCGGAAAATCCTGCCCCAGAATTGTGATCGCCTCATCCGGGACAGTCTGGCCGGAAAACTGGACATCTATGCCGAGGAAGTGGCCCTGGAAAACAAGGTGCTGCTCTGGTCGGGCCACCCCATCCAGGATCTGGGGGTGGTGCATTTTTATGCCACCGATATTACCCGCCTGAAACGCATTGAAGAAGATTTGTTGGAAGCCAAACTGAAAGCGGAACAGTCGGAAAAGGTGAAATCCTTGTTTCTGGCCAACATGAGTCATGAAATCCGCACTCCCCTGAATTCCATCATCGGGTTTTCGGAACTGATCGAAAACCTGACCAAGGACTATCTGGATGAAGAACAGCAGTTCTTTTTCCGGGCCATCCGCCAGAACGGGGAACGGTTGATGCGCACGGTGCATGAAATCCTGGATATTTCCCAGATTGAATCCGGTACCTTCCAGCTGAAAGTGGAGGAACTGGATCTGGTGTCCAAGGTCCGGGAAGTGGCCGACACCTACCGGAAAGCGGCGGAAGAAAAGGGATTGACCTTTACGCTGACCTGCTCCCTGGACGAAGCGCCGTTGTATGCCGATCCGTATTGTATTTACCAGGCTCTCTCCAACCTGGTGGACAATGCGGTAAAATTTACTCCGGAAGGGGAAGTGGCCGTCAGGTTGGAACCGGACGGCGAAGAATACCGCCTGGAAATCACCGATACCGGTGTCGGCATGTCCTCCGAATACCTGCAGAATTTGTATTCCATCTTTTCCCAGGAAAGCGTCGGCTACACCAAGAAGTTTCAGGGCGTGGGATTGGGATTGGCCATCACCAAACGCTATCTGGACCTGAATCGGGTCCGGTTCCGGGTCCGGAGTGAACAGGGAAAAGGGACCGTGTTCACCGTCTGGTTTGACCCTCAAGCTGTGCAACCCGCTTCCGACTGACCTCTTTTTTTTGTTTGTAAACTGACTGAACAGTCAGTAACTTACTGACCAGTTATTTGGAGTAAACATGACTATTTCAGATCGAAAATCACGCGAGAAGGAACAACGGCGTCAGTCCATCCTGGAAGCGGCGGAAAAATTATTCGCCCGGGACGGATATACGGCCACCTCCCTGGATCGGGTGGCCGAAGAAATTGAAATCAGCAAAGGCACGATCTACCTCTATTTCAAGAACAAGGAAGACCTCTTCTTTTCCCTGATCCAGGAACGGTTCCAGCAATTGGTGGAAACCGTGGCGGAAAAAATCGCCGCCGCCGCCACTCTGGAAGAATTGATCGAAACCGCCGTATCGGTGGCCATGGAGGAAACCAAGAAACAGCATTATCTCTTTCGCATTACCAGTGCCGAACAGGCCAAGGTGAAATCTCCGGCTCACCGCAACCTGCGGAAACAGATGCTGGCGATCCGGCAGCGCTACATTGAGGTGTATTCCAGGGCCCTGGCACGGTTTTTACCCCAGGCCGAACCGGATTTCATCAAGGCCCTGGCTCTGACCCTGATCGGCACCAACAATGCCGTCATGATGGAATGGATGATTTCCCAGTCCAAAATGGATCTGGCGGCGTATAAATCCTATTTGACCCACATTTTATTGGAGGGGGTGCGGCATGCCTAAAAAGAATCTGAACCTATGGCCGGTCCTGCTTTTGACCGTTCTGGGGGCCCAGACCCTGGAAGTGGATCTGGCGACGGTACGACAACTGGCGTTGGAGAACAATCCCCAGATGAAGCTGGCGGAGAAATCCCGGGAAAAGGCCCAGGCTCAGGTGAAAGAAGCCCGGGCGGCCCTGCTCCCCAAGGTCAGCGCCTTTTCCCGATATCAGCGCGCCTGGGAACTGCCAACCATCTTTTTTGACAATCCCGCCGGGCCGGGAAAAATATCTTTCAAAATGGGTTCCTACCATACCCTGGTGTCCGGAGTCAACATCAAACAACCTCTGTTCGTGGGCGGAGCGGTGTGGACCGGCTATCAGATGAATAAACTGAATGCTCAACTGGTCGACCTTCAATCCCAGGCTACGAAGGAGAACATTCTGATGGATGCCATTAGCGCCTATTGGGGATATCTCTTCGCCCGGTCGACCGTGCAGGTGATGGAGGCGGCTCTCAAAACCGCCCAGGAAAACCTCAACCAGGTGAAAGAATTCCAGGCGGCGGGAAAATCGTCCGATTTCGATGTCCTGCGGGCCGAAGTTCAGGTGGCCACCTATCAGCCCCAGGTGATTTCCGCCCGGAACAACGCCCGTTTGGCCGAGTCCCGGTTGAAAATGGTGATGGGATTGGACGAAACAGTTACCCTGGTTCCCCGCGATTCCCTGGTATACCGTCCCAACGACTGGAGTGGTTATTCCGTCGATGACCTGTTCCGGATGGCAGTGGAAAACCGCCCGGAAGCGCAGCAAATCGACTTGCAGAAATCCCTGGCCAAAAAACAATTGGTTCTGGCACGTTCTTCCCTTGCTCCGGCGCTCCAGTTTGCCACGGACTATCAATACCAGGGTGAGCGGGACAACAGCCAGTTCACCAAAGACGATTTTTTCAAATCCTTCAATTCCTCTCTGAGTCTGAGCATTCCGTTGTTCAACGGTGGTGAGGCCCACTCCAAAATCCAACAGGCCAAGATCGGTATCCGGGAAGTGGAGGATCAGGAAGAGGCCTTTCTCCAGGGGATTCGGATGGAAATCGAAAGCGCCTATTATACCATGAAGGAGGCGGAAGAAAAGGTCACTGCCCAGGAAAAACTGGTGGAACAGGCTCAGGAGGCCTTTCGCCTGGCGAAATTGCGCTATGCCGAAGGAGCCAGCACCCAATTGGAAGTCATGAATGCGGAACTGGCCCTGGATCAGGCACGCATGACCTATCAACAATCTTTGTTGGAATACAACCTGGCTTTGTCCGGTCTGGAAAAAGCCGTTAACCAATTATAGGACGACCCATGAATAAACAAATCGTAACTCTTTTCAGCCTGACGCTGATCCTGATCGGATGCGGGAAACCCGGTGCTCAAAAGTCTGTCTCGGAAAAGGAAAAGGTCCATCCCGTGAATGTGGCACCGGCAGTTCGGTCTTCCGTCTCCAAAACCGCCACTTTCTTTGGTGATATCGTGGCGGATAAATCGGTGAAAGTGTATTCCACCGTTCCCAATAAAATTGTTCGTCTGTATCATGACATCGGTGATGAAGTTCGACAGAATGACTTGCTGGCAGACATCGACACGGAAAAGATCCATCAGGCCGTGGTCCAGGCGGAAGCCGGGCTGGAGGCAGCCCAGTCCCAGTTCCAAAATGCTCAGGAAGAGTATGACCGCATCGCCAAATTGTACCAGGAAAAGGCCGTCAGCCAGTCCCAGATGGATGCGGTCCGGACCCAACTGGATGCGGCACGCTCATCGGTGAAACAGTTGCAGGCCGCTCTTTCATCTGCCCGCAGTCAATTGCAGGATACGCGTATCACGGCTCCCCTGGCGGGCGTGATCGTGCAGCGTACCCTGAATGTGGGCGACCAGGCGGCTCCCCAAATTCCTCTGTTCGAGATCGCCGATATGGATACGGTGAAGGTTCTCATCAATATTATTGAACGGCAGATCCCGGAGATTCAGGCGGGACAGACAGCTCTGCTGTCGGTTACGGCTTATCCGGGTGAAATCTTTGCCGGGAAGGTCAACCGGGTCAACCCGGCTCTCAATCCGCTGACGCGAACAGCCAGTGCCGAAATCCGGGTACCGAATCCCGATCACCGGCTGCGCCCGGGGATGTTCTCCAACGTGAAAGTCATTCTGGACCGGCATGACAACGTGGTGGTGGTGTCCAAAGCCAGTATCCTGGAAAAGACCCGCCTGGAATATGAAGGCGGTAAATTGTCCACCGCCCGGGTGGTGACGGATCATTTTGTGTTCGTGGTGGAAGACGGACACGCCCACATTCGTCCCGTAACCGTCGGATTTGTACAGGACAATAAAACCGAAATCGTGTCGGGACTTGAGGAGGGGGAACAGGTGGTCATCGTGGGACAACACCAACTGGAAGATGACGATCCGGTCAAGATTGTAACACCGGAATCGGTCCAGGAGAAGTGAGGGGAAAATGATTCTATCCAAATTAGCCATCCGGAGAAGGATCACCTTCTCCATGATTTACCTGATCGCCGTGGGATTCGGACTCTTTGGACTCTCCAGCCTGAAACTGGATCTCTACCCCAATATCACCTTCCCCGTGATCGGGATTATCACGCAGTATGAGGGCGTAGGACCGGAAGATATTGAAAACGTCCTCACCCGTCCGTTGGAAAAAACCGTGGTCTCAGTGGAAAATGTGAAACGGATTTCCTCCCGCTCCACAGCCGGGACGTCGGTGATCACCCTGGAATTCGACTGGGGCACGGACATGGATCAGGCGGAGATCGATGTACGGAAAATGATCGATCTGGTGCGGGATTATCTCCCGGATGATGCCGGTGACCCGGTCACTTTCGCCTTCGACCCGTCCATGCAGCCGATTCAATATTTGGCCATCAGCTCCAGGGATCTGGGTATGGCCCAGTTGCGGCGGCTGGTGGAAGAACAGATCCAGCCCCGGCTGGAACGGATCAATGGCGTGGCCAGCGTTTCCATTCAGGGGGGGCTGGAACGGCAGATCCGGATTCTGGTGAATCCCCATGAACTGGCGGCCCAGGGGTTGTCCATGTCCGGAATTGCCCAGGTCTTGCGGATGGGGAACCTCCAGATTCCCGCCGGACTGGTGGATGAATCGGAGGAAGAATTTTCCGTCAAAACTGTCGGTGAATATTCCAGTGTGGATCAGATCCGTAACACGGTGATCGGCAATAAAAACGGCATCCCGATCTATCTGAAAAACGTGGCCCGGGTGGAAGACGGGTTTCAGGAACAGCGCCAGATCATCCGGAATAACGGCAAGGCTTCCCTGTTATTGCTGGTGCAGAAACAGAACGACGCCAACACCGTCCAGACGGCTCGGGCGGTCAGCAAAGAACTGCCCAAAATCGAAGCCAAGGTGGGACAGGGGATCCATTTCGAAACGATCGTGGACTTTTCCACCTTTATCGTCCGTTCCATCAACAATTTGAAAAACACGGCCTATCTGGCCTTTCTCATGGCCTTTTTGGTACTGTTGTTTTTCCTGCGCAACATCCGCAGTTCCCTGATTGTGGCCGTGTCCATTCCCATTTCGGTCATCCTGACCTTTTTCGTCATGGATCTGGGCGGTCTGACCCTGAACATTATTTCCATGGCCGGACTGGCTCTGGCCATCGGTATGCTGGTGGACAACGCCATCGTGGTACTGGAAAATATCTTCCGTCATCACGAATCCGGCGTGTCCATTCAGCAAGCGGCGGATGAAGGCACTTCGGAAGTATCGACGGCCATCATTGCGTCCACCTTGACCACCCTGGCCGTGTTCATTCCGATTCTGTTCGTGCCGGGTATCGCCGGCGTCATGTTCAATGACATGGCGGTGACCATTGTCTTTTCTCTGACCACCTCCCTGATTGTGGCCCTGACGCTGATTCCCCTGTTGTCCTCCCGCTTCCTGGGCCGGCGTTCCGGTTTCAAAAAACCCAGTGAATCGGGACCGTTGGGACGGTTTTTGTATCGTATGGAAGTCAGTTATGTACATTGGCTGGACAAGGTGCTACAGCATAAGCGTCTTTTCTGGGCCGGCGTGCTGGTCGTCTTTGTCGTCTCCATGGGCATGTTCAAAGTCATCGGCGGTGATTTCCTGGGGAAATCGGACCAATCCTTCATCGGTTTTAACGTGGAGCGGGCCAGCGGAACTTCCCTGGCATCTACGGATCAGACGTTTCTCCAATTGGAGCGTATTGTGCGGGAGAATGTGCCGGAAGCCACCAACATTTATTCCAGCTTCGGTACGGCGGAAGGCTTTGGAGCCTTTTTCGGCGCCAATGGATCGAACAAAGGACGGATGATGATCACCCTGCCGGATGTGGGGGAACGGGATCGCAGCCAGTTTGAGATCCAGGATCTGTTGCGTGAAAAATTTGCCGAAGTGCCGGGTATCAAAGTGACGTTCGACGACAACAGCGGACCGCCGGGAATGGGCGGAGAAGGAGATATCCAGGTAAAAATTTTCGGCTATGACCGGATCGTGGCCGAGTCGCTGGGAGAGCAGGTAAAAGCCCTGATGCAGCGCGTGGACGGGGTCGTGGATGTCCAGACCAGCTACAGCGCGCCCCGCCCGGAATACCAGGTTTATCTGGACCGGGACCGGATTTCCGCCCTGGGACTGTCGGTGGCCCAGGTCGCCACGACGATCGAATCCAGCATCAAGGGAACCGTAGTCACCAAGTACCGGGAAGGGGGTAACGAATATGACGTATTCATGCAGCTGGATCGACCCTTCCGCGATTCGAAAGCCGATCTGGAAAACGTTTACATTACCGGACCCACCGGCGCTCAAATTCCCCTGGCCAATGTGGCCAAAATCGTAGCCGGAGACGGAGCCACAACGGTCTTCCGGGAGGATCAGGACCGGGTGGTGACGGTTTCCTGCACCGTCAGCGGACGGGATCTGCAGTCGGTGACCCGGGATATTCAGTCCGGCATGGAGTCGATCACCTTCCCGCCCGATTTTCGCTGGGAGATCGGCGGAACGGCCCAGGATCAAATGGAATCCTTCGGCTACCTCTTTCTGGCGATCATCGCCGCCATTTTCCTGGTCTATATGGTCATGGCTTCCCAGTTTGAATCGCTGCTGGATCCCTTCATTATCATGTTTACCATTCCCCTGGCATTGATCGGAGTAGTCTGGGGACTATTTCTCACGGGCACGACGCTCAGCGTGACCGCTCTTATCGGGGCCGTCCTGCTGGTGGGAATTGTGGTCAACAACGGCATTGTGCTGGTGGACTACATCAATCAGCAGCGGGAAAAACACGGCCGGGACCTGTGGGAGGCCGTGCTGATCGGCGGTCGCCGTCGCCTGCGTCCGATTCTGATGACGGCTTTCACGACGGTGTTGTCCATGCTCCCTCTGGCCCTGGAATTGGGTTCCGGTGCCGAAATCTGGTCCCCCATGGCCCGGGCGGTGATCGGCGGCTTGTTTGTGTCCACTCTCCTCACCTTGTTCCTGATTCCCACGATTTATGTCGGGCTGGAACAATTCCTCCTGCGACGGGCCCTGAAAAAAGGTAAAGTGACCAGCGCCCGCATTGAACGTCCGGAAAACCTGGATCCGGTGATTCTGTCATGAGCACGGTTGGGCTCGTTCTTCTGGGGACGGTGGTCCTGATGATCGCCGCCATACCCGTGCTGGGGCGGAAACTGTACCAGAACCGCCGGAAGCCACATACCCGGACTC
>RFIZ01000278.1 GCA_003695105.1 Fidelibacterota bacterium | reverse complement strand
GTATTACAATCAGGTGGACAGCAATCCATCTGGATTGTTGAACCTGCGGACGGTGGCCAGTCCCGTCAGCGCCGGAGTAGTGGAAATCGCCCTGCCCGATTCGATCCAAAACCAGGATGAAGCCGTTTTTTTCATCGCCAGCGTGGAAACCCTCCGGGTAACCCCGGATCAGGAAGCCCGGGTGGTCATCAATGAACGGACCGGGACCGTGGTGGCCGGCGGGAACGTAAAAATCGCCGAAGTCATGATTTCCCATGGCAATCTGACGATCCACACCTCCCAGCGACCGGTCATATCCCAACCGCAGGCGCCTTTCAGCAATGCGGGCCAGACCGTGGTGGTTCCGGTGACCGAAACGACCGTGTCCGAAGAAGGTTCGTCCTCCGGTGTGATCCCGGCTACGACGACCGTCAGCGACCTGGCCGCCGCCCTCAATCAACTGGGGCTGAAACCCCGGGATACGATTGCCATCTTCCAAGCCATCAAGGAAGCCGGAGCCCTGAACGCCAAACTGATTATCATGTGATGAAGCCTGTCGATCTGAACCAAATCCAACCCCGGACCCAGGTCCCCGATTTCCGTAGCCGGAAACCGGTAGCCGGGACCGAAATCCCCAAAGAAGAGGAAGCCCGGCGGCTGGCGCTGAAAAAAACCAGCAAGGACCTGGAGGCAACCTTTCTCACTTTTCTGGTGAAAGCCATGGAAAAGACTGTTCCGAAAGACGGATTGCTGGGATCGAAAAATTCCCTGCCGACCATGATGTTCAGTTCCGTCATGGCACAAAACATGGCTGAACAAGGGGGCACGGGACTGAGTGATATGATTTACCGGGCTCTCAGCGATGATTCGTCCCGGCCCGTATCCGAAGCTACGCTCACCTCCCTGTCGGATCTTCCGGTGTCGGCACTTTCGGTTCAACCCGGTGAGGAGTCAGACTGATGGAAGATCGTTTCCTCATGGAAGATTTGTTTGAACCGCTGGTGCACAGTCTGGAGGAAGAATTGCGGGTGTACGGGGAATTGGTTCAGGTCGTGCAAGACAAGCAGGAGGTGATCATTGCGGGTGATCTGGACCGGTTGCGCCACCTGGTAGGGGAGGAGCAACGCTTACTGGCGGAAGCGAAAGCGGCGGAAAAGCATCGCAAGGAGGCCGTCCGCACCATCGCTCTGGCCCGGGATCTGCAGGAAGAATCCCCCCGCCTCACGGATATTTTACCGGCCTCCCCGGAACCGTATCGCACCCATTTGCAACACTTGCGGCAAAATATCCAATCCCGGTTGAATCGACTGTTTCTGGTGAATCAGGAGAATGAATTGCTGATCAACACTTCTCTCAACCACATCCGGGGAATGGTGCAATTGTTTCTGAATGTGAATGAAGACGCTCCGGCCCTCTACACTCCCCAGGGGACGGTGGACTCCAAAGAAACCGCGAACCAGATGATCGACTGCCGGATCTAAGATGAGCATTATCGATATCGCCAACGTCACCCGTAACAGTCTGCTGAATTATCAGTCGGCGCTGGACGCGACTTCCCGCAATATCGCCAATGTCAATACCCAGGGATACAAACGGCGGCGGGTCGATCTCACCCGGTACAGTATGGGCTTCAGTCGAATCAACGGGGGACTGACCATCCAAAATGTGATCCGCATGCGCCAGCGTTTTGTGGAAGATCAGTTGTATATGGAAAACGAACGGATGGGGCAGTACAACATGGATGAACAGATCCTGTCCCGGGTCGAAACCGTGATCGGCGGTACGGAAGAAAACAGTCTGACGGATCTGTTCAATGAATTCTGGAATGGATGGGAGGATTTGGCCAACAATCCCGAATCCCAATCCCAGCGGACCATTCTGCGAAACAGGGGAGTGGCCATCGCGAATCGATTCAAGCGCATCCATGGCGATATGAAGGAATTGAAAAGCCAGATTCGGGATGAAGTGTCGGACACACTTCGGGAAATCAATCAGGATCTGACCCAGCTGGCGGATCTGAATAAATCCATTGCCATGAATCCGGACAATGATTTGCTGGATCAACGGGACATCGTCCTGGAAAAATTGAGTGAACTGATGGAAGTGGATATCACCGAAAAGGATAACGGCACGGTGACCATCTCCACCAAGGGACAGATTCTGGTCTCCCAAAATTCTGCCTATACGCTGGAATCGCAGGTGGAAACCTCCACGGACGGTTATACGCAAATCAAAATTTATCGCAGCACCGGCAACCGGTATCTGGACATCGAAAGCGGAAAATTGGGCAGCCAGCTGGTCAACCATAACGACCGGATCAACGACTACCTGGCCGATTTGAACCAGCTGGCCACCAGTTTTACCTCCATGGTCAACAGCGTTCACGAATCCGGCTACGATTTGGACGGGAATACCGGAATTCCCTTTTTCAAGACCGGTATCACCGGCGCCGGGGACATTGAAGTCTCATCCCAGATATTGGACGATCCGTCCAAAATTGCCAGTGCCTCCGCCGCCGGCGACCCCGGTAACGGTGCCATCGCCAAAGCCATCGCCGATTTACGGGAAAACAACAGCATGCCCGGTTCGGTGACACTGGGCGAATTTTACTCGATCCTGGTAGGTCAGGTGGGCCAGGATGTACAAAACGCTACCTTTTTGAAAACCAACCAGACCAAGGTCATCCAGAGTTTGCGTAATCAGATGGAATCCACTTCGGGGGTATCCATCGATGAAGAAATGACCAACCTGATTCAGTTTGAGCAGGGTTACCAGGCGGCGGCGAAAATGGTGAACGCCGTCAGTGATTTCGCCAAAACGATTTTGAATATGGTGTAGCAGAGGAGGGACGATGCGAGTCACACAGTCAATGATTACCCGGAGCTTATTGGACAGCATCAACCAGCTCCGCACATCGATGGACAACATCCAGACGTCCATCGCCACCGGAAAAGAAATCCGGAAGGCCAGCGATGATCCCCAATCCTATCTCCAGGGTACGCGCTTTCGGGAAGCCATTTCACGGAACAACCAGTATTTGAAAAATATCGATAACGCCAAGTCCTGGATTCAGGAAACATTGACGGCCCTGGATGACGTGCGCAGTTTCGTGGTGGATGCCAAATCCACCGGAATCCAGGGGGCGGATATCTCCAACCGGGGGACCCGGTCCACTTTGGCCAATACCGTTGACCAGATCATCGAGGACGTGGTGGCCACCGCCAATAAGAGTTACTTGGGACGCAATCTTTTCGCCGGCAGTCTTACCCAGGATGTGACTCCTTTCGACTGGGATGGAACGTCGGTGACCTACAATGGGAATACGACCACCCTGACCCGGCAGATTGGCGAATCGTTGAATGTGGAGATCAACGTGACCGGCAGTCAGCTGGAATCGACCGGTCTCTTTTCTTCTCTGGTGGAACTGCGGGACGCCTTGCAGGCGGATGATACGGATGCCATCAATACCGCCATCGGCAATCTGGGTGACGCGGCCGACGGCATCACTTCCCTGTCGACGGCTCTGGGCTCGATCCTGAACCAACTGGACCTGTCCCAGCAGCATCTGGAGGCGGCCAACGTGAATTTACAGGGCTACCTGTCCAAGATCGAAGATACGGATGTGGCCGAAGCGATCACCCATTACAATAATCGGGAAATTGCCTATCAGGCGGCCCTCATGACGACCTCACGGGCAATGAAACTCAATATTATGGAATTCATCAAATGACGCTATCTCAGCCTTCCCCGACGAATCCGACTCCCGACCCATCGTTCCAACCCCAGGGGTGGAATTTCGACCTGGAGATCCACTCCCAGGCCCGGTTTCGGTTCGGTCTGCCGGGGTTTGAGCACCTCAACCAATTCGTAATCGCCGTGGTGAAGGATTTCCCGCCCTTTCATCTCCTCATTTCCCAGGATGAACCCCAGGTGAACCTGCTGATCATCCGGACCGAACTCCTGGGTATTTACCGGAGTATCGAGATTCCGCCGGCGGAGCTGAAAAAAGTGGGCGCCGGTCATCGTGAGGACATTGAATCCTATGTCGTGGTGAAGGTGAACCAGGAAAAAAATTCACTCACGGCAAACCTGCGGGCGCCAATCCTGATCCATCGCGAAACCAAAGCCGCCTATCAGGCCATCTTAGATCGCAAGGACCTGGCTGTGGATTACCCCCTGGTCCCGGCGTAAGCGGAAGGAGTCCCCATGCTTATTTTGACAAGGAAGTCAGGTGAAAAGATTCGCATCGGTAATGATATTCTGATCCAACCGATGAAATCCGGTAAAGGCAAAGTCAAGATCGGAATCACGGCACCCGACAATGTGCCGATCTACCGGGAAGAATTGTATTTGCAGATCCAGACCCAAAACCAGGAAGCCCGGCTGGAACCGGAGCTGCAGATTGATGTCTTGGAACAATTTTCCCAGGAATCTTTGAACAACCAATCAGCTTAATGAGGGTACTATGAAATCAAATCTGGAATTAGGGGATACCTTTTTGAGCCATGAGAATTTCATCATGGCCCGGGAACTGTACGAAAAAGCCGTGAAGGAAGATCAGGAAGATCAGGGCTTGTTTGGTCTGGCCCTGTGTGCATATCAGGAAGGGGATCTGGTCGGCTGCCTGCAATACCTGAATGACCTGCTGAAAAAAGTTCCGGGGCACGCCCGCGCATTCAATCTAAGCGGAATGGTGGCCGCCCGGAACGGCGATCTGGAAGGTGCGGAAAAACTGTTCGTGGCGGCGATTGAGAGTGATCCTGAATTCATCGAAGCCCAGCGGAATTATGGCGAAGTTTTGGTGGCCAAAGGGGATTATTCCAACGGTGTCCAGGTCCTGGATACCATCCTGAAAAAACATCCGGAGGATATTCCCACGCTGCTCACCATGGCAGAACTGTGTCTGGAGGCGGATATGACGAAAGAAGGGCTGCTGTATTTGAACCAGGTCATCGACCTCGACCCGGAGAATGAAACGGCTCTGGAAATGGTTCGGACAGCGGAAGAACGGCTGGACTGAATAACGACCATCGGGATCAGCGGTGGAACACGTATTGATTACCGGCGGAGCCGGATACATTGGATCGATACTCTCTGAACGCTTGCTACAAAGAGGGTATCACGTCACGGTATTGGACAAGTTGATATATGGTGACGCCCACCTTCAGCATCTATGCGAATCGCCTGATTTTGATTTTGTCTATGGAGATGCCCGGGATGAAACTGTGCTTATGCCTGTCGTAGCGCAAGCAGACATCCTGATCCCGCTGGCCGCGATTGTAGGGGCACCGGCATGTGATCGCGATCCGGAGATGGCCAGGACGACGAATTACGAGGCGATTCAATTGTTGAATACAATTCGGTCGAAAGAACAGTTAGTCGTTTTTCCGACTACGAATAGCGGTTATGGTACCCAATCCGGAGACGTATATTGCACGGAAGAAACACCCTTGGAACCTATCTCCCTCTATGGCCGGACAAAAGTAGATGCGGAAAAACTGTTACTGGACAGCCCCCATACCATCACTTTGCGTCTGGCTACTGTTTTTGGGATGTCTCCACGGATGCGTTTGGATTTGCTGGTGAATCATTTCGTTTACACGGCCGTTACAGACGGATATATCATCCTGTTTGAAAAGGATTTTAAGCGCAATTATATCCATATCCGGGATGTGGCAGATTGTTTCTTATTCTGTATCGAACATCGGGAGGATATGATGAACCGGCCCTATAATGTCGGATTGGATGATGCCAACCTCTCCAAAGAAGAGCTGGCCCTTGCGATTAAAAAGTTTGTTCCCGGTTTTCATATTCATTGTTCAGATATAGGACATGACCCTGACAAACGGAATTACATCGTTTCGAACGCGCGGTTACGTGAAGCCGGATTTGAAGCCAAACGCTCATTGGAAGCGGGTATTGTGGAACTCATCAAAGGATACCGGATGATGGGACGTCATCCATACAAAAATGTATGACTGACAGGCAGCAAAATCTCAACAGGTTTCATGAGATCACACCTGTGATTCTGGCGGGGGGAAAGGGAACCCGGTTACGATCAGTGGTTTCGGACCGTCCCAAAGCGCTGGCGCAGGTAAACGGCCGTCCCTT
Source organism: Fidelibacterota bacterium (assembly GCA_003695105.1). Classification (GTDB taxonomy): domain Bacteria; phylum Fidelibacterota; class Marinisomatia; order Marinisomatales; family J089; genus J089. Next base: position 3,463 of record RFIZ01000278.1, on the reverse strand, counting down.
TTTATCCGTTTTGTTGGACCAATTACTGGCCTTTGGTTTTCAGCGGGTGGTCCTATGTGTTGGATACCGGTCAGATCAAATTATAGATACCTTTGGCAGTACTTATCAATCCTTGGACATCATATATTCCCGGGAAACCGTCCCTTTGGGAACCGGTGGCGCAATCCTTTCAGCCCTTCCGATGATCGCCACCTCCTACTTCCTGATTCATAATGGAGATTCGTTTATACCTTATGATCTGAATGCCTTTACGAGTTATCTGAAACGAAAAAAAGCTGAGGGCGGTCTGATCGCTTCCTACCGCGAAAACGGATCATCCTGTGGTCAGATTATTTTCAATCCGGATCAACGAATCACCGGATTTATGGAAAAATCCAGTCAGGCGGCTGGCTGGGTGAACGCGGGAATCTATCTGATTCCTAGAAATTGGTTCGCCGGATACATAGCCGGGAAACCTTATTCGATGGAATTCGATTTTCTACCGGGTTGGACGACAAGGAAGTTCTACGCTTTCCGGAGTCGCAACCCTTTCATCGATATCGGTACACCGGAGTCTTATCGTTCATGTGAACAATATTTTTCATCACCAATACTAAGGGGCTGTGTATGATTATTAGCCGTACCCCCTATCGCATATCCTTTTTAGGTGGCGGGACCGATTATCCGGATTGGTATTTGCAGCATGGCGGAGCCGTTCTATCAACGACGATTGATAAATTTTGTTACATCATGTGTCGAAAACTGCCACCCTTTTTTGAACATAAATATGCCATACGGTATTCCCGCATCGAAAATTGTATTACCCTGGATGATATTCAGCATCCCACGGCTCGTGAATCATTGAAATTTTTACATATCCATGAGGGAGTAGAAATCAATCATGACGGTGATCTACCGGCGCGGTCCGGTATGGGATCCAGTTCATCCTTTACAGTGGGTCTGTTGAATGCCCTCTACGCTCTGAAAGGGATCATGCCTAATAAAATGCAATTGGCACGGGAAGCGATCCGGATTGAGCAGAGCATGGTACGGGACACGGTAGGTTCACAGGATCAGGTAGCGGCGGCGTTTGGTGGATTTAATCATATCCAATTCTTACAAAACGGAGAAATCATCGTAAACCCGCTGATTATTCCCAGCGAAAGGATGAATGAAATCAACGATCATCTGATGCTGTTCTACACCGGAATCATGAGAACCGCTTCCAACGTCGCTGACAGTTATGTGAAACATATTCAGGATCGCAAACGCCAGATGAGAATAATGAATGATCTGGTTCATGAAGGATTATCGATTCTCAGCAGCGGACAAGATCTACAGGATTTCGGCAGATTGATGCACGAAGCCTGGCAGGTAAAGCGTTCTTTCAGTTCGCTTATTAGTAATTCGGTTGTGGATGATATTTATGAAAAGGCCCGGTCGGCCGGGGCACTTGGAGGAAAACTGGCAGGAGCCGGGGGTGGGGGATTTATGTTGCTTTTTGTGCCCCCGGAAGCCCGGGAAGCGGTTCGCCAAACATTAAAATCATTGATTCACGTACCGTTTCGATTCGAATTCAATGGGAGTCAAATTGTTTTTTATGACCCCAATATGGATTACAAACCCCGACCGGGAGAACATTATCGCAGACCGGCCCGGGCGTTCCAGGAATTAAGCCTTTTGAAAGGGTATGATGATCCGTATGCCCACAATGGTCATACGAACGGTGCGAAGCAAAAACCCTCTAAGAGAATGCATAAATAAAAAGCGCTTCATGAAGCCATCCCTTACGAAAGACAGAATTCGGACGCTGGAGAAAAAGAGCCGTCAAATCCGCCTTCAATGCATTCAAATGGCTCATAATGCCCGGGAAAGCCATGTGAAAGGCGCTCTTAGTTGCGTGGACATTTTGATCATGTTGTTCCATGAAATCCTGCGATATGATCCACAACATTATTATGACTCATTCCGGGACCGCTTTATTTTCAGTAAAGGTCATGCAGCCGCCGCCCTGTATGCTGTGCTGGCTGATGCTGATATTATTGCCAATTCTCTTCTATCCAAGTACGGGAAAAGTAATTCCCCCTTACCCAGTCATCCCTGTAAGCATATGTTGAATGTACTCGATTGGTCTTCGGGCAGTCTGGGACATGGACTGGGGGTCGGGACGGGAATGGCATATGCACTGAAGCTTAAAGATTCTACCTCCAGCGTATTTGTCCTCCTGAGTGATGGGGAATGCAATGAAGGCAGTACCTGGGAAGCAGCCCAATTCGCCCGAGCTCAACACCTGGACAACCTGGTTGCAATCGTTGATTACAACGGCAGTCAATCCATCGGATATACAGATAATCTGCTGGGCGATGCTAATCTGGCCGCGAAATTCCAATCATTCGGCTGGTCAGTCCGAGAATGTGACGGTCATTCTTTTCAGGAATTATGGGACGCCTTTCAAGAGTCTTACCGGGATATCGGCCGACCAACCGCCATCATAGCCCGTACCAATCCCGGAAAGGGATTGTCCTTTCTCACTGATCACATCCTCTGGCACTACCGTACTCCGTCGGAAGAGGAAGTACACCGCGCTGAAGTAGAACTGTCCATTACTTCCACTGTGGTGGAGGTGTGATATGAGAAAAGCATTTGCAGAAACCTTATACCAATGTGCCCAGGAAGACGATAGAATCATGCTCCTCACTGGAGATTTGGGATATCAGTTATTTGATTCCTTTCAGGACAGCTTCCCCGGGCGGTTTCTCAATGTTGGTGTTGCCGAAGCTCAGATGATGGCGGCAGCTGCCGGGTTGGCAGTGGAAGGGTATAAACCCATAGCTTATTCGATTGCTTCCTTTGCCACGGCGCGACCTTTCGAACAGATCCGGTATTGTATTGGATATCCAAAATTACCGGTTGTAATCGTGGGAGCTGGTCGCGGTTTGTTGTATGGGCCAAGTGGTGTTTCCCATCACGCGATGGATGATGTGGCTTTGATGAGTTCCATACCGGGTATGACGGTCGTGTTGCCCGGAGACAAAGAAGAATTGTCCGCATTATTACCTCAACTCATTACTCTGGATTCTCCCTCCTATATGACCGTGGGCAGATATGGAGAACCGACTTATTTCGCTGAAGACGAACCGAGACTGGGACGATGTCGACTGTTACGGCCCGGCGAAAAGATGGTTCTTTTTACTTCAGGTGAAATTACCTGTGAAGTGGTCGAAGCTGTTGATCAATTGAACCGGTCGGGTCTGTTTCCGAAAGCCTACCAGGTGCATACAATAAAACCGCTGGATACTGAGTGTCTTGACCGGGAAGCAAAGGCTGCCGAAGTATTCATTGTCATTGAAGAACATCTACCGCACGGTGGATTATGGAGCGCATTGACGCAGTGGAAAGCCGAGCGTAATTCACCCATACGGATGGTCAGGATTGGACCCCCGGATGTGTTTTTTCTGGGGAATAAAAAGCGGGAAGAATATCG
>RFIZ01000277.1 GCA_003695105.1 Fidelibacterota bacterium | reverse complement strand
TGGATACCCTGCGGAAAGTGGTGGAAGGGGGACGCTCGGCCCGGAATACAGCCGGGTTGAAAATCCGACAGCCGCTCCAGTCCATTTGTATCCATATACCCGACCCGGCGAAAGAGGAGTTTTTACGGGAAAATGCAGCCGTGATCCGGGACGAGCTCAACGTGAAAGCCGTCGATTTTGCAACCGATTCCAGTGAATTGATCACCTACCAGGTTCGGCCCAATCTTCCCCGACTGGGGCAACGGTTCCGGGAAGATCTGCCCCGGATTCGCCAGGAAATCGGCCGCATTCCGGTTGCAGATTTGATCCGGAACATACGGGAGTCCGGAAAAATTGACGTAAATTTGGATGGAAAAACGATTGAGCTCGGGGAAGAAGATCTCCTGGTGGAACCGGTTTCGGTGGAACCCTATGCCGCCATTGAGATGGATTCTCTGGTTGTAGGTGTGCATAAGGAATTAACCGAGGAACTACTGCAGGAAGGTAAAGTGCGGGATTTGATCCGGCAGGTACAGATCATGCGGAAAAACGCCCGGTTTGCCGTGGAAGACCGGATTCGGGTCTTCAGTGCCTTCACTCCGGAGATTCGCTCGGCCCTGGACCGGTATGAAACGTATTTTTGTAATGAGACTTTGACGAAGGAAATTGTTGCTGACTATCAACCGGGGGAATTCTCGGATACGATCCGAGTGGGTCAGGAATCATTTCCCGTCGGGATATCCCGTTACTCAGACTGAGAAAGGAACATCATGAAAGCCAAATACACCAAAGCGGAATTGAACCGGTTTAAAAACCTGATCTTGAAAAAAATGGAAGAAGTCACCCGGGAAGTGAACGACATTCAATCCGGCATTACCAACTCGGATGCCGCCAAATCGGGTACGTCCCCGGACTCCATTTATTCCGTTCATATGGCCGATGCCGGAACCGATTCCCATGAACGGGAGAAGAATTATCTATTCATGACACGGGAAAACAATTATCTCCAAAATTTGGAAACCGCTCTGGACCGGATTGAGGATGGATCTTTCGGTATTTGTAAAATCTGTGGAAAATTGATTGAAGAAGAGCGGATGATGGAAGTGCCGAATACCACCAAACATGTGGAGTGCAAGGAGCGGGAAAAACTTGGACTCATATGAAAATTTTGTATGTAACGGGCCTGGTGTTCTTGTTGGATCAGGCCTCCAAGACCCTGGTGCGGTCGACCATGGATCTGCACCAGTCCATATCGATCATACCCGGTTTTTTTAATCTTACCTATGTAACCAATACGGGGATGGCCTTCGGCTGGAATTTTCCCGGCGGACCGCTTTTCTTTACTACGGCTTCGATCCTGCTTACTCTGGTCCTGCTCCGGATATTATGGAAGGAACGGTCCGGTCCCGTCCTCGTTCGTCTGGCCCTGAGCCTGATTTTGGCGGGAGCGTTCGGCAATTTATTTGATCGGCTTTTTCGGTCCGAAGTGGTGGATTTTTTTGACTTTTATTGGCAGGCTTATCATTTTTATATTTTCAACGTGGCTGATTCATCTGTGACCATTGGAATTGGATTGTATCTGTGGTACACCTTATTTGTCCACCCTAAAACCGAGGATACCCTGCCCACTCCTTGAGTCTGAAGCAATTCATCGTAGACCAACCGGACACTCGGTTGGATGTCTTTCTGGCGACTTTCCTGCCAGAGTGTTCCCGCAGTCGGCTGCAGAAAATTATTCGACAAGGGCTGGTAACAGTTGACGGTCGCGTCCAGCGACCCGGCTACCGCCTGCGGCCCGGGGAACAGGTTCTGGTCGAAGCCCTGCCGGAACCGGATGCCCCCGTGTTGGAACCCGTTCCCATGGATTTGGACATTCTGTACGAAGATGAAGCCCTGGTAGTGATCAATAAACCGGCGGGGCTGACCGTTCATCCTGGTGTGGGGACTACCGATCCGACCCTGGTGGCGGGTTTGATGGCGCATTTCAATTCCTTGTCGGACGTGAACGGTAAACTTCGCCCCGGTTTGGTCCATCGCCTGGATCGGGATACGTCCGGAGCTCTACTCATTGCCAAAACAAATTCCGTACATGTGGCCCTGGCAGAGCAATTTCAGCAACGCACCGTGAAAAAACGGTATGTGGGACTCACCTGGGGTCACTGGGAAAGGGAAGCGGGAACCCTGGATTTCTCCCTGCAGCGAAAACGATCCGACCCCACTGCGTACCGGGTGTCATCCCGGGGCAAGCGGGCCGTGACCGTTTATCGGGTAGTGCAGGAGCTCTCTGTTTTTTCCCTGGTGGATTTTTATCCCAAAACCGGTCGGACTCATCAAATTCGGGTCCATGCGGCCCACCAAAATCATCCCATCGTCGGGGACGAGAAATACGACGGCGGATTGGCGCGCTTGAAGGGATATCTGCCTGAGGTCAGACGATCCCTGGAACCTCACCTGGCTCCCCTCCAGTCCCGGCATTTTCTTCACGCGGCCCAGTTGCAGTTTCTTCATCCCCATTCCGGAGAGTTGTTGTCGATTGAGGCACCCCTGCCGGACTCCTTATCGTCCCTGTTGGACCACCTCAAACAAGTACAGGCGTCTCTTGAATAACCACCGGGAGGAATTTTTGGACCACCTATTGAAGGTTCGGTCCTATTCGCCGAAGACCCTGGAGGCCTACCGCCGGGATTTAACCGAATTCTTTCAATTTTTACAGGAAACCTCCAAGGGTTCTGAGGTTTCAATGGAGGCGGTGGACCGGACGACCATCCGCCGGTTTCTCCGTTATGAAATGGAGCGAGGGCTGGCTCCCCGGACGGTAGCCCGACGACTGGCCTGTTTGAAATCCTATTTCAAATACCTGCTGGTGTCCGGCATTCTGAAAACCAATCCGGCGGAATTGGTCAAAGCGCCCAAACTGAAAAAGTCCATCCCCCATTTCATCGGCGAGCAATTCATTGATGAATTGATGAATATTCCGGATACCTCCACCTTGGCCGGGATCCGGGACCGGGCGGTACTGGAACTGTTTTACGCCACGGGAATCCGGCTGGCGGAATTGATGGCGTTGCGGGTTCGGGATGTGCGCTGGGAGGACAACCTGATCCGGGTTACAGGTAAAGGTAACAAACAGCGGCTGGTACCGATCACTGCCGCGGCCAGGCGGTGGTTGAACCAATATTTGCAGGCTCTGGGCCAGACCCCCAAAACCGCCGATCCGGACGGACCCCTCTTTGCCAAGCCAAACGGTCGTTCCTGGTCGGTTTCCACGATTCAAAAACGGGTGAAGAAGATTCTCTCCCTGGCCACCGGCGCCAGCGGGTTGGGCCCCCACGCTCTCCGGCACAGCTTTGCCACTCATCTTCTGGATCGGGGAGCAGACATCAGGGCCATCAAAGATCTGTTGGGTCACAGTAGTCTCAGTTCGACCCAGATCTATACACATTTGCGACCGGAACAGATGAAACGAATCCACGAACAAGCGCACCCTCACGGGTAAAAGGAGGTTTCCATGATCACAGCCAAGTCGTTGGGATTGGATCAACTGGGATTGACCGGGGTGGTTCGGATCGAACGTAACCTGCCGCTGGAAAGTTTGATCGAAGACTCCATTCTGCATAAACAGGGGAAACTGGGGATGAAGGGAGTCGTCATGGTGGATACGGGTCGCTATACCGGCCGCTCTCCCAAGGATAAGTATTTTGTCAGGGAACCCTCATCCGAAGATCATATCTGGTGGGGACCGGTCAACCAGCCCATTTCGGAAGAGATCTTTGACGAACTATACCGGAAAGTGGTGAGCTATTACAATCATGCCAGTGATTCCAACACCTATGTCTTCGACGGATTCGCCGGAGCCGATCCCGATTACCGCATTCCCATCCGGATTCTGGCCAAACGGGCCTGGCAGGCCCATTTTTGTCACAATATGTTCATCCGTCCCACCGAGGAGGAACTGGCGGATTTCACCCCCGAGTTCACTATTCTGAACGCTTCACCGGTATATAATGAGAAATATGAAAAACACGGCATGCATTCGGAAACCTTCATTCTGTTCCATCTGGGTCGGAAACTGATCCTGATCGGAGGGACGGAATATGGGGGTAAAATGAAAAAAGGCATCTTCTCC
>RFIZ01000276.1 GCA_003695105.1 Fidelibacterota bacterium | reverse complement strand
CCCAGCAAATCCAGGGAATCCGCTGCGGTGAGTTTGATCTGGTACATGTCCGTATTCCGGAGGGAATCCAGGCCACCGACCCAACCGGCGGAAGGAACAAATTGATCAAAAGCGGTCTGACTCTTGATCAAATCCCCGCTGGCGGGTGCCAGGCTGGTCAGGACTTCATTGGTGGACATATCATTGGATTCCAGGTTCAGACTAAACCAGGTCCAACCGGCGGGAAGCGCCCGACTCTGGACCAGTTGATTGGTGGCGGTCAGGGTCACCGGATCGGAGAGGGTGCCCAGTACGGCATTGGCTTCGAAGCTGTACTCTTCCAGGACGAAACCGTAATTCACACAGGTGGAAGCATCCCAGACCTTGAACGTAAGGTCCTCCCCCTGGGATTGGTTGCTGTAGATCGTCAGAAAGAGTTCATACGCCTCCAGATCCGGCACATATTGGACGGTAGCCACACCCCGAGGCTCTTCGCCGACAAAGGCGCCCACCTGATCGAAAACGTCCTGCGATTGCTGATCATCCACAAAGAGATAGGAAATCATGTTCATGGAATACTGGTACTCCGACGGCGATACCGTCCAGTCCGGCTCATGACAGAGAATCCGGATGTCCACCGCCAGGGGTTCATCTCCCATGGTTCCGCTGGCCAGCAGGGTGACCTGATACTGCCCGGCGGCGATTTGATCCGGAACCGAAATGGAAATCGTCTGGGTTCCGCCCGGAGCAATCGTACCGGAGACCGGAGTCACGTTCAACCAGGATGGAACATTTTGGATCGTAAAGTTTCGGGGTGAACCCCCGTTGTTTACCAGGTACCGCTCCTGGGAAAAGGATTCATCATCATAGATAATGACATCGGAGATATCGCCTCCCTCCCATTCAATGGGATTGCGGTTGACAAAGAATTCCCACTCAATCGGAGTGAGACGTTCATTGCCGTATACATCCCGCACGTGGTTGACCGTCACCCGGAGAATCTGGTTTTCGATGTACTGGTTCTGCACATTGGGTTCCAGGAAGATTTCATTCCCGCCACAGGTGTAGGTGAAATCCACCGGGTTTCCGGTCACGGTATTCACCAGTTGAACGTCCCCGGCGCCGGGATTGATGGCCTCGCAGTCGATGTCTTCATCCAGAGTGACGGAAATGAGATCGTCCGGCCCCAGGACGCCGTCCACAGGAGAGGGTAATCCCACCACTGCCGGCGGCGTTCGGTCGATGATTCCCGGGAGGATCTGGGAGGTTCCGGGATACAATCCGGCATTGCAGAAGGCCACGGCGCGGACTTCATAGGCGCCGTCGGGAATGATGGCCGGATCGATATTCCAGGGTACCAGAACGAAGTCCTCCATCAGGCTGTCCCGGGGGATCGAGACGGCAGTGAACCAGTCATTCACACGGGGTACCGACGGCGGCCGGTCAGAGCCGTTTTCGTGGCGGCGCTCCAGAGCCACCGGTTGGGTAGTACCGCTACCGGCCGCGGCCACGGCGGGAGCGCTGGAATTGGGCCGGTACTGGAGTTCCAGGTGCGTAAAGTTGGTATCGGTGCGATCATAGCCGTTCAGGGTAACCCAGAGGGAATCGGACGCATCGGCTCCGGTGATCAGCCAGTTGCTTTCCGGTACTGCGATGGCCACTTCGGAACAGGGCTGGCTGAATTCCACTGAAAAGAAGACCGAGTCCGACAGGGGGATGGGCGCGGTGGCGTCGCCCCGGGCGCCCCAGAGTTCATATTCGCAACCGGATTGCAACCGCAGACCGATATCATGATAGGAATAAGACGTGGGACCCCGCTCCACAGTCATGGTTACCTGGGTCTGCTGTCCTGCCAGGAGAAAAATCGGATAGGTATCCTCGAAATTGACTCCATTGATGGAAATATTGGCACCGTCGGGATTGGTATCCTGCAGAATCTGAATATCGAAGGTGCCGTCTTCATCGGTCTGACTGGTATTGCCCAGAATCAGGGTAAAGACCGCCGGCTCATCAGGGGGAACGTTGATCGCCGTAGATTGATCCAGGCTCATGGTGACATCTTCCCGGGGTGCCGTATTCGGCTCCCAGGGGCAGGAACTGGCACCACTCACCAATTCGAATACCGGTGATCCGTACACGCCATCTGTAAATACATTCACCGAAAAATAATCTCCCGGATCATCATCACTCAGGACATAGCTGTAGGTGTTGGAGTGAGTGAACTCAGACGAAAATCCTGCCCCCAGACGTACGGAAAGGTTGGTATTGACTTCCCCCGAAGCACCAACACCGTTCACTTCGGCCCCTACTTCCAAAGCCACACCCATGTCCATGCCAATTTCGAAGTCAAAGGACATTGACTGGCTGTTTTCCGTTGTTTCAGCATATTCATAGGAACCGGTAGCCCCATCAAAGGAAATATTTTGACTGAAACTGGCCGCATCTTTTAAGTCGTTATTACGCTGTATGATTTGTTCCCACATCCGGGCTGAAGCGGTGTCACCGATCGCATATAGGGACGGAATCAGCGTTCCCACGATATGGGCCTGGGAATAGACGTAATTGGTGGCGAATCCCTGCGGTGAAACGATCAGGTCCTGCACGACCTCAGGCTGACAAGCGTCATTGATCCGCAATACATCCGTGACTCCATAGAGCAGATTCATGGCACCGCCAATGAACATGTCTCCTCCTTCACCCACCACGGCATTATCATCCGATGTCTGGTAAGATTCCGTGGTAGTGATAGTCCAATTTTGCTCAAAATAGTTCGATTGACTGGTGGTCACGGACATGGAATTGGTAAGGTCCATGGTCGTCTCCAGTTCTATATCGGGGACTCCCCAGGCCCCCGCTGAAAGTATCCAATCCGACCCCATGTGAATGGTGGAGGAAACTCCCAGGGTGAACTCTGTACTGGTTTCAAAACTAAGGGAATAGGAATTGGAATTTTCGGTTGAATAAAATGCGTAGCTGGCGTCCCCGGGCGGATCCCGGAGGATCATCACCGGAATTTCCGGCGTGGTTGTCGTAAAGACCGAGTTCCGGGGACGATTTCCCAAAACGATGGCCCATTCCGTGGCGGTGACCTGTTCTCCGGTTTCCGTGACTTCCGCCACGACCTGGATGTTTTTCCGGAAAGGATGATCCCCACCGCCCAGGATATTGGGATATCCGGCTTTATGGGTCCAGGTGGCATGTCCGTCCACAAAGCGGTAGGTGGAATCGGACGCATCACCAATATAGTCGGTGACCGTCAGGAGTCCCGTATCCACCGGACAGGTTTGGATGACCCCGGCGTTGGAGTAGGATTCGAATACGTCGATATCAAAGGTATACACTTCCAGTTCCCCGACAATCCTGTTTCCGCAGGAATCAGTATGGAATCCGGAAATCACCACTTCCGGAGGGGCGCGGTACACAAAGTCCATGGACGCGTCGCCATCCACCAGCGATACGGTATCGCCGGTGAAAAACTGATCGATAGCCGGATCGGGATGATCCACGGTAACATTGTAGATCAGTGGCGGCAGGTTCTCTACCAGAAATTCTCCCGTATTGACATCGGGCACGACCATGGTATCGATGCAACCGCTGACGCTGGCGATATGCACTTCAATCTGTCCCTGGGACGGGGTAATGGGAACCTGACACTTCCCACCGACTACTTTTCCGCTGAAGCTGTTTTTCTTCTTATCGGTGATCACCAATCCGGACAAGGGTGCATTCAGGGTGGGCAGTTCGATGAAAGTGGGAACGAATGTATGCCCTTCCAGGACGGGTGTTAAGATAGCGCCGGAGCGACCCGGTTCGAATTCGGCCAAAAACCGTCCGGTGGCATCGGTATAGATGGGAGGAAAAGCGGATTCTCCGTCCACCAGGATTTCCACCCCTTCGGCAAAGCAGGAAGAATTTTCATACCGGACATAGCCGGTAACCGAAACCGTGGCCAGATCGGTGAAATCCACCCGGTCCACGGACGTGTTGCTGGGATTCAGGGTGGCCTGCCGACTCTCGACATCGAAATAATGGGTGAAATATTCATCCAGCGGGATGTCCTCTACCCAGGAGGAGTCGCCCATATTGAACAGGGTGCCGTTCATGCCGGTCGCGGTCTGGTCGGCGATATTATCACCAAACCCTTCGTTGAATTTCCAGTAATCCACCAGACCAACCTCGTCGCCGTGCAACACCTGAGACATGGTGCCCTCGATCTGGGCCTCGGTTCGGGCGGAATCCCAGACCCGGACCTCATCCAGTTTGCCGTGAAAATATGCACTGCTCACAGCGGGAGCGCGGCGTCCGATCACGATTTCCGACAACGTGGTCACCGGCGTCGCTCCTGCGGAGGCAGCCACATTCCCATCGATATACAATGTGACTGTGGTTCCGTCTTGGGTCACGGCCACATGATGCCAGAAGGCATCGTTCACTGCGATGGATGAATTCACCACCGTAGCGCCCTGGGTGACCCGAAGGGTTCCGTCAACGGAAATATCCACCACGAGTTGATCGCTGTTATCCGCCGGATCCACCGCTGCCACCAAGGTCTGATCGGTCGCAGCCGTTGTCTTGAGCCAGCATTCCAGAGTATACCCCGCCGTCAGATCCAAACGTTGGTAGGGAAACAGAATATAATCGTCCATCCCGTCGAATTCCAGGGCCGTCCCGATGGGTGTTTCTTTGGAGGGCATCACGGTAAAGGTGGTGCCGGAGCCGTAATAAATGCCCTTGATGAGATAGGAGCCGGTGGCGTCTGTAATACCGCTCACATAGACCGGAGCGTGCAATTCCGTCCGTTCCAGACCACAAACATACCCGTCGATATCGTGGGCCGTCAGATCGAAGATTTTCTCCCCCAGGACTTCATCAAATTTCCAATAGGCATAGAGGCCGGCCTCTTCGCCGTTAAGAGTGTGTTGATCGTTCAAGCGCACCTCTTCCTGGCTCCGGGCCACGGTCCAGAAACGGAAGTCGTCCAGACGACCATGGTAGAACTGGGTGTCACTCTGAGGATTGTTTTTTCCAAAACTCACGTTGACATCGGCCCGAAGAGGCGTAGTGGGCAAGGGATCCCCCACCGGATCACCGTCCAGGTAGAGTTGCATGACGACTCCGTCGTTCACGGCGGCAAAATGGTGCCAGGTCAGGTCATTCACGGCCGGGAGAGATGTCAGTTCATCGAACGTGGCACTGCCGGCCACGGATCGGTGAGTGTATTGCAACTGCCCGTCGGCGTTCAGGGCGATCCGGATATAGGACCGGTCCGAAAGATGACCAATGTCGGTGGCGGCGAACAGGGTTTGTTCCGTGAAGTCGGGATAAGCCCGGAACCAACCTTCGATCGTGTACGTGGTGTCCACGGGAATCACGGACAGGGAATCGAAAGTGACAAAATCAGTGGTGCCGTTGAAATCCAGTGCCAGTCCCAGATTGGGAGAGAGTCGCACTTCCACGTCCGGGACCGGCACCTGGTTCATGGTTTTGACTGTTCCCATGATCAGGCCGTTGGGATTGAGAAAACCCACATCCCCGGCGCGGTAACTTTCTCCCAGGTCGTTTTCCACGACCACCTCGTAATTGTAAAATTCCCCCGGGAATACGTTAAAATCCTGGTAGGTGGTTTGGCTGAGGGGAACGGTGGTCAATAGAGAACCGTTGCGGTAGACTTTCGCCAGCGACCCGCTGACAGGCGCCCCCAGATTGTCATCGATGATGTCCCAGGACACTTCGATCCGGTCCTGGAAATCACCGTCGGAGGCCGTGACCCGCGGTGCGAAAGGTTCCGTATTGTAATACCCCCAGAAACCGGAAGCCAGGCTGTGATCTCCCTGGTAGGCGGGTGTGGTTCCGGCATCCGAACCTATCGCGTTGAGCTGGAGTCGGTTGAGGTCATTGGAACCGCTCATCGCTCCATTGACGACGGTGAAATTGGATATGGAATATTCCGGATCACACTGGACCTGAGCTCCGGCAAAGGATCCGATCGCAACACATCCGACCAGAAGCAAAAAGTTGAATCGTTTATTCATGAGAAACTCGCTGTGTTAAGGTTCATAGAAGGTCCGGAGGTGTTTTATCTGGTTCCCGAACCTTCCATGAGTTGATTCAACTGAGCCTGGATTTGCCGGAGTGATTCGGCCAAAGCTTCATTTTGCGCCTGAAGGGTTTCGATTTGCTGCTGTTGTTCTTTTACCGCTTCGACCAGGATAGGCATGATCCCATTGTACGTGACCGATTTATACCCGTCACTTCCTTCTGATACAAGTTCAGGAAGAACCCTTTCAATTTCCTGTGCCACGAAGCCCAGGTGAGTTTTTGCATCAAAATGACGATTGGGAAATTCGTCCTGCCGCCATTGATACTTCACACCGCGTAGCTGAGAAATGGTCTTCAACGCGGATGGAATGGTCTCAATATTCCTTTTTAAGCGGCGGTCACTATTCTGGGCCAAACTTCCTTGCATCCAGCCGCCTCCGTCGCCATGCATTTCAAAAAAGGTGGAGCCGTTATACTGGAGCTGGTAATTAAAACTGTTGTTTCCCGTGACTTTTTGATTCCAGTACGTCCCGTCCGCGCGTCCCATCCTGACGACGGGATCGGCACTGTCTTCGATATCTAATTTTGTTGCCGGACTCGTTGTGCCAATTCCAACATTGGAATTATAAAAATACGAGCTGCCCTGGGAATACCCGGCTAATTGAATGATATTGTTTCCAAACCCATCATTCAGGCGCAGGTACCCGTTAGTTCCTGATTGATAAACCTGAAATATCTTTGCATCCGAGGTGTAGGATGTATGGACGTTGATCAAATCACCGTCGGCGTCGGCATCCACGGAGAGTTTGGCATCGGGAGCCGTGTTATTCACCCCGATGTTGCCATTGGTCTGGATGATCATCCGGGTGGCGGCGTTGGCGTCGGTCGTGTCGATTGATCGGAAAACCAGATTCTGTCCGCTGTTGAAATCCACATAATTGGGTCCGGAAGTACGCATCAGCCGCAGACGGTCTTTTAACAAGGCACCCCCATTAACTTGCAGGGCATCCTGAGGGGAGGACGTGCCGACACCCAACTTGGACATCACAAAGCTGGAGCCCCCGGAATAGCCGTCCAGTTGAACGCTCGTATTCCCGTTGGCATCGTTCACCTTCACCAATCCGTCGCTGTTGTTCTGGACAACCTGGAAAATTTTGGCGTCGGTGGTATGGGAGGT
>RFIZ01000275.1 GCA_003695105.1 Fidelibacterota bacterium | reverse complement strand
CGATCCCACCCTGGGACTGGAATACACGGTGAATCCGGTCTATGGAACTCTGACCTACGTGGCCGGATCGGCTTCCCTGGGCGGCACCAACAATTCCGAACTCACCTTCACCATCAACAATTCCGGCAGTACCATCATGGACATCGACCAGATCAGCGTCAGTTGGACCAATTCCTCCTGTTGGGAATGCGACTACGCCTATCTGGCGAATATTTCTGTCGGCGGTACGGATTACTGGCGCTGGAATACCTATAACCGCAGCGCCCTGGCTGTCACCGGAGCCCGGCTGGTGCTGGACAATACCCTCAGTCTTTCGTCCGGAAACACCACCATCGGGCCGCTCGCTTTTCAGGATCAGGTGGACGGAACCGGATCGGCCCAACCCATGACCGGGGTGACGTTCAACATTTCCTTCTTTTCCGATCTCACCCCCAACCAGACCGTGAGCTTTTCCACCGGCGGCACCTGCGCCCCGGCCAATATTTCCGCCTCCAACGTCTCCCTGCCTCAATCCTATCGTCTCCGGGTCCGTTTGAATAACACCGGCGACGCGCCGGCCACCATCACCGGCATGCTGATCAAATGCGACGTGAGCCCCTCCCCCTACCTGAACATCATTGCCTTCATCAACGGGTCCAACATCTACTGGCAGGCCAATCAGTCCTGGTGCGGTAATCAGGCGCGCCAATTGGTAGACAATACCAACGGCGCCGATATCACCTTCTGTAAGACGGAGCCACCCGTGACGATCGGGGGCAACAGTTTCATTTATTTGAACCGGATGGATTTCTATGCCGCCGCCACCGGTAACACCAAAGCCAACATCAGCGGAGGCAACTTTACTTTGACCCTGCATTTCAAATGCGGTTCGGATCAAACCATCGCGTTTACCATGCCCTGAGCAGGAATCTTCGTTCCTTTCCATTCCATTCTATCGTAAACTCGAACTCCTTGTTGGAAGTAGGATGTCCCTGATCGTTCTCATACCCATTGTGGCCTTTCTGGCTTTTCTGTTTGGAATTCTGTTCCTGGTGGCCCCGTCCTTCGTCAAAAAATTGAACGAATGGGGGAACCGCATTGTTGCCACCGATGAAGAAACCCTGGCCTATCGCTACCTCACCGGAGCCTTCCTCATTCTTTTGGGTCTCCTGCTGATGCTCTCAACCCTGTAGGTCGTCCGGGGGAATGACTGTCCTCCCCAGATCGTCAATGCGGGAAGGCGTGCTCCCCTTTCTGCTGGGGGTCTATTTCGGTCTCCTGCAAAATTCCGCCTATTTTCTGTTTCAGTGCTACGTTACCGCCACCTTTCTGGGGTATTTCTTTCTGACGGTCGCCTGGCTGGGTGGTATCTGGTTCCAACTGCAATGGCCCCGGCCCTTGTCTCTGAGCCGTTCCCTGGGATTATCGGCCGGCGCGTATGGTCTCTACTATATCCTTCTCCGGCTCATCCCTCCGGCCACGCCGGCCTTTCCGGTGTACGCCTTTCTGGTCTTCCTCATGGCCCAGCCGGCCGGAGCCCTGTTTCGCACCCGCTGCAACACCTGGGACACGGCGACCCTCTTTTTTCGGGAGAACAACGGCTTTGTCCTGGGTCTGGTGCTGGGACTCCTGGGCTTCATTCACTGGGGTGTACGCGCCCCGGTCTGGCTCCCCCTGGGAGCGGGCCTGAGTCTGTTGGCCCTGCGGTTGTACGGGAAACCGGGCGCCGTTCTTGCCGCGGCACTGGGTTTCGCCGGACTGCTGGCTGCCCTGTTCAGGGGACAATCGACCTGGATCGACCTGGTGGTCACCGCCGGGCTGATCCTGACAGGGACCGGCCTGTCCCGGCCTCCGGTGGCACCCGCCCGAAGGGGAGCGGTGAGCCCGGCGCCGGCCGGCCTCTCTTCACGCCGGAGACAGTGGATCCTGATCCTGGCCGGGATGAATTTGCTGGTGCTCCAGTTTTTCGTCACCCGGGAATTTTCGGTGCTGCTTTCCGCCACCGAAGTCGCGGTTGTACTGGTGGCTACGACCTATTTCATCGGATTCTCCGTCGGCTATTTTTTTGCACCCCGGTTCACCGAGACTCAGGTGATCCGCCTGACCTGGATCGTGTTTTTCCTCCACCTGGATGTCTTTCTCCTGATCCGGTTCCTGGCGGCCTTCACTATCTATCTAGGAGCCGGCTGGTGGGTACTGGTGGGGCTCCTGTTTTTGACCGCCTTTTTGACCTCGGCTTATTATGCCCTCTTTTTACCGCGATTCACCGAAATTGGCAGCGCTGATCTGGCGTTGACCACAACCTATTCCCGGGAATTGATCGGCGGTATTCTGGGGGTTCTGCTTCTCTCCATTCTCACCTATGCCCGGGCTCCCTGGCTGCTCCCGGCCTATTTCCTGATCTTTCTGCTCCTGATTCTCTGTCTCCGGCCGCGGCTCTGGAAATCCGCCCTCGTGGTGGGTCTGGGCGTCCTCCCCTTTCTCATCCTTCGCGGCCCGGCCTGGAAGGAGGCGGTTACCCGGGACTATTACGCCTTCCGGGGCTATAGCCACCCTACCCTGTGCTTTCAACGCTACAGTTTCTACCACACCTTGGATATCATCGATACTCATCCCGTACCGGGTTCTCCTCCCGACGGGCGCTGGTCCTTTATCAACGGTGTGCTCTATTTCGGCTATGCATTCGATGCCGCCGGAGAATTCGACACCGGGACCGGTTTGTCCGAATTCACCTATTTCCTGGCGGAATTACCGGCCCGCTATCTTCATCAGCTTCGCCGGGATTCGCTGGATATTTTGATCCTCGGTTGCGGTTCCATGTATTCCGTGGGCCGCGTCAGTCCCCTGGCGCGTCGGGTGGATCTGGTGGAAATCGATGGGGAAGTGGTCCGCTCCGCCCGGACCTGCTGGTCGGCCCTGAACCGGTACGGGGACTGGCCGCAGGCGCACATCATCATCGACGATGCCAAACATTTCGTTCGTACCACCGAGCAAACCTACGACCTGATCGTGATCGATATATCGGCTCCCTATACCCTGGGCACCCTCCTCCTGCACAATCAGGATTTTTTCCACCTCCTGAAAAGGAGATTGAAACCCGGAGGACTCCTGGCGGAATCCACCCAGGGAGCCGCCCAATCCAATGAGCCCGGCAGTCAGGGGATGCGTATCCTGGGAGGTGTCCGGGCAGAATACCCCCATACTCTGGTCCTGAACACCACCGGCGGGCCTTTCGGGCACCATGGCTTCGTCTATGCCACCCTGGATGATCCGCCGGACACATCCCTTTTCGCTTCCCTGCTGGCGGACAATCCGGACCGGCAGTACATCCGGCTGGAAAAGAACTGGGACCGAACGGTGGACTGGTCACAGGTGCGTCCCTTCACCTATCACAATATGGAATCCCTGCTCACCGGCAACGTCTGGCGATTGACAGACCGGCTGAACCTGGACCGGAATCCCTGGGACCCGGACTGGTGGAAACGACGCTGGATCAAAGCCCTGGATCTAAGGCTCCAGACGCCCCATCAACTCCGGCTCCTCTTCACGTCTCCCTGGTTCTGGATGTGGCTGGTGGCCGCGGGACTGGCTCTTGGGGTTGACCGATCCCGTGACACCAGGCGCCAGAGAGAATAGGCTCCCACCCGGGCCAGCGGAACGGGAACGGCGTCGGCTTCCAGACGATCCGTCCAGTACGGGTCGGGACCGTCCCGATCCGCCAGATACAGGACGGGGGTCGATCCGGTGCGGATCATCCGCCGCAAATCCACGGAAGAATCCCGGGAACGGTAAAAAGTGAGGCTGAGGATGGAGAGCCATTCCTGTTGGATCAACTCCGCTTCCGACCGGTCCAGATAATCGGGCACCACCGGAACAGTGTCTGTATACAGCCAGAGATAATTCGCCAGATGGCGGTGCGCCACCAGAACCCGGGCGCCGGCCGGCAATTCCGGCTGCAACCCCTGAATCAGGTGATAATAGGGATTTCCCCGGAGCGACCAGCTACTGAAGGATGCCGGGGCGGGATTGCGCTGGTGGTGAAAAACACGATAGGGTCTTACCAGGATGTCTTCACGCCTCCAATCCAGACCATTGGCGATTGCCAGCACCAGCGTCAGGGCAAACAACAGGGTTTCGAACCGTCGCCCGAACGTTCCCCAGGCATTCAGGATGAGAACCGAACCCATGGGAATCACCGGAAGCCACTGTTCCGGATCCCAGGGCAGCCAGTAAAAGAAGTGGAGGGTCATCATTCCCAGAAAGATCAGGGCCAGGGTGGTTGACCTGGGATCCCGCCGCCAGGACCGGACGACTGTAAGGCCCGTCAGGGCCAGTCCCGCCATCAGTTCCAGGCCCAGCAGTCCGTGTTCTCCCTGGGCACCCATCAACAGGCGGCGGAATCCCTTCCAGG
>RFIZ01000274.1 GCA_003695105.1 Fidelibacterota bacterium | reverse complement strand
TACCCGGCCGGCGCTTATCCTCGAACCGGGTCTGGCTTTCGGAACCGGACAGCATCCCACCACCCGCTTTCTCCTGGACTGGTTGGCGATGCATCCGCCTGTGGGTAAGACCGTCATCGACTGGGGATGCGGCTCAGGCATCCTGGGGTTGGCCGCCCTCCTGTTAGGAGCCAAATCCTGTCTCGGCACCGATACCGATCCCCAGGCCTGGGCAGCTTCCCGGGCCAATGCCCGATTGAACAATGTTACCTTTCCGGTGTATCCCCCGGATCAACTGCCGGAATCCAAAGTTGACCTCATTCTGGCCAATATACTGGCGCGTCCATTGATGCAGTTGAAATCCAGGTTTGACGCCCATCTTCTGCCCGGCGGTACCCTGTTACTCACGGGAATCCTGGCCTCACAGATTCCCGCGATGGAAAAGACCTATGCGCCCGATTATACCCTGACCGTGGAGACCAGGGAGAAGGACTGGGTGCTGTTGACAGCCATCCGACAAACATGAAAAAACTAGACCGCTACCTTCTGCGACAATTCCTGTTGATTCTGACCATCGCCCTGATCGCATTCAACAGTATATTTATCATTGTCGATCTGATTGAAAACCTGGATCGTTTCATCGATAATGCTGTGTCGGGGAAAATCGTGGTTGCCTACTATCTCTATTCCATTCCCTGGTTCATCAACATCGGCTTTCCCATGGCCACACTCATCGCTACGGTTTTCAGTATTGGACTGATGGCCAAACGCAATGAATATACCGTGTTGAAAGCAGCGGGAGTCAGCCTGTATCGGATTGCCATTCCGCTGGTGCTGTTGGGTATCCTCTTAAGTGGTCTATCATTCGAACTGGAAAATCGCCTGGTAAGCTGGGGCAATGAACATCGGTATGATATCGAACGACGCTACCTGAAACGGAACAGTCGGCGCTCCGTTCCGCGGATGCGATCCATCCTGACCAATATATTCCTCCAGAAACAGGGATCACAGCATATTTCGATCACCACCTACAAAACCCGGAAACAAATCGCCGAAAATGTGACCATCGTGAGCCTGGATTCAGAACGGATCCAACAGCGGATTGACGCCAAAGAAATGGTCTGGATCGATTCCCTGGAAGCCTGGGCTTCCAAGGACTATTCCATCCGGCGGTTCGATGCCCAGGGAAAGGAAATCGGTGCCCATATTGCCCACCGCGACACCCTCTTCCATCTGAGTTTTCGGCCGGACGACATCTCCAAGCGCTTCAAGTCGCCGGATGAGTTGAATTACTTCGAGTTGGAGTCCCGGATCCGCCTGCTGAAAGAAAACGGTGTCGACGTGACCCGCTGGGAGGTGGCACGCCAATTCAAAATCTCCTTTGCCTTCACCAATTTGATTGTCATTCTGTTCGGATTGCCTCTGGTCGTTCTCCGGCCCAAAGGTGGACTGTCTTTCGGTGCCGGCATGAGCGTTTTTGTGATCTTCGGCTATTACGCCTTCATCAAATTCGGCCAGAGTCTGGGATACCAGCGCCTCCTCTCTCCGGTGGTCTCTGCCTGGTTGGGGAACGTGGTCTTTACAGCCGGATCGGTCCTGTTGACGAAACTGGTGCGGAAATAGATCAGGGTTGGTCCACCGGCACCGGTGCTGGAGTGGTTTCGACCGGGGCGGTTTCTTCGGCGGATTTACGACTTTTGAAGCTGGTGATCACCAAAGAAGCGGACAGATCCAGTCCCTTCAGGGTGTGAATCCAGACCCCGTTTTTAAAGGCCAGGGCGAAATCAAAAATGATCGGGCCTTTGTGTACGCCGAATCCCAGACCTAACTGCTTCAGGTCTTGGCCGCCCCAGGCATAACCGATGCGTAATGGAAAACTGTCGAAGCGGGTGAGTTCCGCGCCGATACTCCAGGTCCACCCCGCCCGGGCGAAGAAATGATCTTCAAAACCGGTATAGAAATCACTGGCAATCAACAGATCAGGAAATCGTTTTGAAACTCCAATGCGGAAAATGGACGGATAGTTGGTGCTGAAACTAACGGGTTTGCCGTTGGCGTCCACATTCCGGACCACATCCTGACTGCTGGTAAACAGGGCCGTATCGGATAAAGTCTGGGCGCTCAAACTGTCAATCGTGTAGCTGTACCGGATCGCCAAAGAATCGGTGACGACGGTCCCGTTCCAGACCAGGTGCCAGAGGTCGTCCTTATTGCCGTAGACGCGATCGGAGCCGCCCAGGAAATCTTTGATGAAGTTGGGGCGGTTCCAGTAGATCCGTCCCAGCAGATTGACGATCGAAAAACCCAGTTTCCACCCGTCATTGAATTCCTGGGATACCAGACCCACATCCAGCCCCAGACCGCCTCCGCCTATGCCCTGGCGGAGGTAGTAGGTACCTGAACCGTATACGGCGGTGTTGGTCGTGAACAGCTCGGCGTGACTCGAATCGGGGTCCACCCCCAGATAAAACAGTCCCTGAAGATATTTCAAAGTGGCGCCCACGGCGAAACTCTCGAAGGGAACGGCAAAGGTAAAGCCGTATTCCGCCACCGCCAACATTTCCAGATTCAGTTCCATGTCGAGCCGTTTGTCATGGGCATTGCCGTACAGGAGCAGCCGCATAATTCCCGACGGAATCCGCAGGTTGTTGATCAGCATGAGATTGGAAGTGATGGCCATGTTCCCGGAGGCGTAGTTCAACACCGGCACCGGCAGGTGAACATCCTGGTAGAGGGATAACCCTCTGTCCCGGAAATAGGTGTCGTACAACAGGCGTTTTTTTGTGTCCGTAAGCGTGTCACCGCTGATGGAATTCAAATTGGCCAGGGAGAAATAATTACTGACCAACCCAAAATCCAGTCCGATCAGTTGGAGCATAAAGGGTTTATCCGTCTGATAGGCCAGCAACGCCGGATTATAGCCCACGGCAAACAGTCCGTCGGCAATGGTGCTGTAAGCGCCGGCCAACGCCACCGACCGGGGATCCCGTTTGGCCTGGGGAAAAGCCAGTGAAATCACGAGGACACTCAATACCAGTCGATGGATTCTTCTCATGGCGCCACCTTCCGCAGAGCCACAGCTCCCGTCCGGGGCCGGCGCTGATGACTGGCAGACCGGCCGGAGGTATCCACGATTTTGAAATACCACCCGCTCTTATCACTGACATCCGAACCGGTGTCTTTGACCCGGATGCGGAGACTGTCCCGCTGGCTCAGGGTCAGGGAACTGATGCCGGTGGAGGTCACCGGCGTCCAGACGAAGGAATCCACGTTGGTCACTTCCGTGGCGATCGTATTCCAGATGGCGTCGTTGGACCAAATGGTATGCGCTCCGACGGCATAATCCAGATTGACTTTGGATATATTTCCGTAGGTTTGCCATTTGATGACATAATCCCGGTTGAGGTCCAAAGTCTCCCCTCCATTGGGGAATACGAGGACCAGTTCATCCGCTGGATTTTCCAGCATGCCGGTAGAACTGATACGGAAAGTGATCGTGGACTGGATACCGAAATAATCTCCCAGGGAGAAGTACACACTTTGTCCGTTGGTGCCGGTGAGGTGGAAGCGGGGAACCACGAAATGATCACCGAAGTCGGTGATCAACCGGATTTTATTCGTATCAATACTGGCCACATGGCTGATGACGCCCGGCTCCAGCACCGCCCCCGGCACTCCCGTAGTCGCCGTGTCCGACACTAAAGCGGCCGGGTCCGGTAAAATGATTTTGGCCAGGGTATCCACATAGGAAATGACCGTATCCACGCCCGTTCCGGTACTGCGCACCAGATAAACCATCCCATCGACACACTCGGCGAAATCGGTCATTACATCAAAGATATAGACCGTACCCAGAGCCGGATCCATCTGGGCGCAACTGGTGATGACGTACAGGCTGTCAGCGGGGTTCCACCCTTCCTGAGCTACCAGCGTATCCTTAAAGGCCTGGATACCGGCGGGCGTCAGATCCAGCGGAAACAGTGCCCGGTTGCTGGACAAGATGGAGATATCGCCGCCAAAAGGCATGTGGTTGGTCACTTCCGTCCCGATATCGGCCTGGATCAGGGTAGAACGAATGCGATTGCGGGTGGCCACTTCCATGGGGGAAATGGGGGTCTTGTTCACCGGAATGAACGTCATGGGATCCATTGTCACGGCAAAAGGGGCGATCAATCGGTATTGTCCGCTGATGGAGGCGCCCACTTCAATCGTTCCCCGCCCGTCGATTTTTGCCGAGGAGGCCACGGTGATATCCTTGGGATTGGACGCCAGGAAATCGACGATGGTGGATTCTCCCGGGCCCGGCGGAACAGTCAGGCTGTCGGTCCAGACCGAATCCCGCGGACTGGCGTACATCAGGCTGGTGGTTCCCTCTTTACTCAGTCGCAGAACGGTTTTCACCGTATCCCCGCTGATGGTAGGACTGCCCAGGATTCCCACAGCATGAACGATGGAAGAATCCCCCAGATCGTTGACCCCCACCAGATTCATGTCCAGACTCACCGGCAACCGGATCTGATTCAACATGACAAACTCGATCCGGACGTCCGTGAATGTCATCCCCGTAAATCCCTGGGGCATGCCGGTTATGGACTGATTGGTAGGTGGAAACGCCTGGATCAGATTGGCCTGGAGAGACTGAAAATCCAGCTCTCCGACATGAACGGACATGGAAAAACGTCCCAATTCCGAACCGTCCAGCGGAATTCCGATTTGCTGGGGATGAACCAGAGCCCGGACCGATATCGTCAGGTTGGTGAGAGCACTGTCGGGACTGATGGGATTGGCAAAGGTATAGCCGTCCAGATTGAAGTACTGGGTGATGGGTGACGGGGCTGAAGCGGAGAGTACGGTATCAATTGTAACCGAATCCGATCCCACCGGTGGAAGAAAATTGTCGAAAGATAATCGAAAATCGAGATCGAAGGGAAAGGTGCTCCGGAGATTGGAAACATAGATTTCGTTGATGTCCAGACCGGTGTTGCTGGCGAAGACCCCTGAATACAGTTGCACATCGGAAGGAAATTCAACCGGCGGCAAAGTCGGCGACAGATCGGTTTCGCCCAGGGTCACCACCGCCTCACTGACGCCCACAATCCGCAGGCGGATGGAAAAATTCACCTGGACCGAATCGCCGTCCCGGATCGTGACGGTGGGGTTGACGGTTTCGGAAGCAATCCCAAACCCGAATTCCATCCGGATAGCGGTTCCCAGGGAATCACCGCCAATCCGGGTCGTTCGGGCGAAGGTGCTGTCCCGAAGGACCTGGCTCCTGGTGTGACTGGCCAGGG
>RFIZ01000273.1 GCA_003695105.1 Fidelibacterota bacterium | reverse complement strand
GCGGAAGATTACCGCCGGATCCGGGACCACTGGGAAAAGGATGCGAAATACCGGCGGTCCCACATCCCGCCCCGCCGGGATCTGGAACTGGACGCCCTGGTGGAAGTTCTGGAAGGCCAACGGATGATCCACGCCCACAGCTATCGCCAGGACGAGATCGAAATGCTCATGCGGGTAACCGAGGATTTCGGCATCCGGGTGGGTATCTTTCAACATGTGCTGGAAGGCTACAAAGTGGCGGATCAGATCGCCCGGCACGGAGCCGGAGCCTCCACCTTCTCCGACTGGTGGGCCTATAAATTCGAAGTGATCGACGCCATCCCCTTCAACGGCGCGCTGATGCACGACGTGGGGGTGAATGTGTCCTTCAATTCCGACAGCAATGAACTGGCCCGGCGGTTGAATCTGGAAGCGGCCAAGGCCATCAAATACGGCGGTCTCCCGGAAACGGAGGCCCTGAACCTGGTCACCATCAACCCCGCCCGTCAACTGGGCATCGACCGCTGGGTGGGTTCCCTGGAAGTGGGCAAAGACGCCGACTTCGTGATCTGGAGCGGGCCCCCTCTGTCCACCTATTCGGTCTGTGAACAAACCTGGATCGAAGGACGCCGTTATTTCTCCCTGGAAGACAAAGAACGGGCCCTGGAAGAAGACCAGGCACTGCGTCAGTCTCTCATCCAGAAAATCCTGGCCACCCGGAATCAGTCCGGACCGCAGGTGAAACCCAACGCCGACCGGGATACAGGGGGATATTCCTGCGAAAGTGAGGACTGGAGCGCGGAAGGAGGGGCCCGATGAAACGAATCGCCTGGCTATTGCTCCTGCTGAATCTGCTCCGTCCCTCCGATCCCATTCCGGCCCCACCCCAGGATCATCCGATCCTGTTGGATAACGGCATCATCCATACCGTCACCAACGGGACCCTGTACGGCGGGGACCTGCTTTTCGATCGGGGTCGGATCGTCCGGATCGAATTGGAAATCCAGCCCACCCCGGAGATGGAAGTCATTGACGTCACCGGGAAACACATTTATCCCGGTCTGATCGCCGCCGATTCTCCCCTGGGTCTGGTTGAAATCAATGCCGTTCGCGCCACCCGGGATTTTGCCGAAGTGGGCTCTGTGAACCCCAATGTCATCGCCAATGTCAGCTACAACACTGACTCCGAACTGATCCCGGTGACCCGTTCCAACGGCGTGCTGTACGTCAACGTCACCCCTCAATCAGGTCTGGTCTCCGGGCAGTCCTCTTTGATGAAGCTGGATGCCTGGACCTGGGAAGAAGCCACCGAGGCTTCACCCACCGGTTTGCACATCCACTGGCCCCGGATGACCATCCGGACCGAAGGCAAGGAGAAAAAACCGGTGGAGGAACAGGAAAAACAGCGCCGGGAGGCGATCCGGAA
The DNA here is from genome assembly GCA_003695105.1 of Fidelibacterota bacterium. GTDB lineage: Bacteria > Fidelibacterota > Marinisomatia > Marinisomatales > J089 > J089. The sequence goes on along the minus strand of RFIZ01000273.1, from coordinate 2,786 downwards.
GCTGGATGATCTGTTCGCCGAGGCCCGGGCCTATCAACGGCTGCAGCAACACGCTTCCCGGAAGGATCAACCGCTCCGGGACGTGAAGCTGGAAAGTCTGCTTCCCTATGTATCCGGAGAAAAACCGGTCTTCGTGCACGCCAACGAAGTCCGACAAATCGCCGCCGCCCTGGACTGGGCCCGGCGTCAGGGGGTGAAAATGGTGTTGGTGGGAGGCCATGATGCCTGGCGGCTGGCGGATGCATTGCAGGCGGCGGACGTTCCCATCATCTACGAAAACGTCCTCGCGCTTCCCCTCCGCCGCTATGAAGACACGGATCAGGCCTACGCCACTCCCGGTCTGCTGGTCCGGGCCGGCTGTACCGTGGCCATCGCCGCCAGTTCCTCTCCCTTCGAAGCCGCTCATCAGCGCAATCTCCCCTACCACGCCGGCCTGGCGGCGGCCTTCGGTCTGGATCCGGAGGAAGCCCTGCGCTCCATCACCCTCCGCCCGGCCCAAATCCTGGGTGTGGCCGACCGGCTGGGCTCCCTGGAAGCCGGCAAACTGGCCTCCCTGTTCATCGCCGACGGCGATATCCTGGAACCGTCTTCCCGCGTAGAGGCGGCCTGGATCGAGGGACGCAAATTGGACCTGCGGGACCGTCACAAACTGCTCTATGCCAAATACCGGGAAAAATACCGCCAGTTGGGGATTCTGCCGCGATGAAGCGGTGCGCCTGGGTGGGAGAGGATCCGCTCATGATCCGGTATCATGATGAGGAATGGGGCGTTCCGGTCCACGATGACCGCCGGTTATTCGAATATTTGATTCTGGACGGGTTCCAGGCCGGACTGAGCTGGCGGATCGTCCTCCACAAGCGGGAGGCGTTGCGGGAAGCCCTGGACGGATTCGACCCGGAAAAGATCGCCGCCTACGATGAGGAGGATGTGGAGAGCCGGATGTCCAATCCCGGTATCATCCGCAACCGGCAAAAGCTTCGCGCCGCCGTCCGGAACGCCAGGGCCTATCTGTCGTTCCGGGAAAAACACGGTTCCCTGGCGGCCTTTCTCTGGGACATCCACGGTCCGGTCCGAAAGAACGCCTTCACCCGGGAAGAGGAGATTCCGGCCACCACGCCTGCCGCCGAACGGATCAGCCGGGTCCTGAAACGGGCCGGATTTTCTTTTGTGGGTCCCACCATTACCTACGCCCTGCTCCAAGCGGCCGGTTTCGTCAACGACCATCTGGTGTCCTGTTTTCGCTATTCCGAGGTTTGACCGTGGACGCTCCCGATCCCTTTCCGGTCGTCTTCCTGCCCCACGGCGGCGGCCCGCTGCCCCTCCTGGACGATCCCCAGCACGCCTCCCTGGTGGCAGCCCTCCGCTCTCTCCGTTCCTCGTTGCCGGAACCGGAAGCCCTGATCGTCGTTTCCGCCCACTGGGAAGCCGAAACCGTCCGGGTAACCTCCTCACCCCGGCCGGGGCTGGTGTATGACTATTACGGCTTTCCGGACGCCGCTTACTCCATCCAATACGACGCTCCGGGGAACCCCGACCTGGCCCGGGATCTGGTGGCCGCCTGTACCGCTGCCGGCCTGACCGCCCAGGCCGATCCGGACCGTCCCTTCGACCACGGAATGTTCGTTCCCTTAAAACTCCTCTTTCCCGAAGCCCGGATTCCCTGTGTACAGGTGTCGTTGCTCTGGTCGCTGGACCCGCAGGAGCATCTGCGCCTGGGCGAAGCTTTACGTCCCTTCCGTTCCCGGAAAATATTGATCCTGGGATCGGGGTTTACGTTTCATAACCCCCGGGCTTTTTTGTACGGGTCCCGGCCCCTGCACAATGAAAATATGCCCTTCGAAGACTGGCTCTACCGGACCTTGCACATGGAAACGGATTATCAGCGGGCGGCCGCCGCGCTGGTGGCCTGGGACCAGGCACCGCAGGCCCGCTTCTGCCATCCCCGGGAAGAACATTTTCTGCCCCTCCTGGTCTGCGCCGGGGCCGGCGGCGTTCCGGCCGAGCGCTGGTTTTTCGACTCCGTGCTCACCGTGACTACCAGCGGGTATATCTGGCGGAGCGCATCGTGAAGCCGACCACCAAAGCCATCCTGTGTTCCCTCTTTTTGTTCCCGGGGCTCGGCCAGGTCCTCTCCGGCCGGAAAAAAAGCGGGTGGATCTTTATCGGCGCGGAACTGTTGGCCGTGATTTCCTTTCTTACATCCGCCGTCCGGACTGCCTGGCAGATCGTGAATCAACTGTCGGGACATCTCGACCTGCCAGACCTGTTTGCCGCCGCCCATGAGGCCGTGCTGGAAACCGGGTCGACCCTGACGGCGGAAGCGTTTGTCATCCTCCTGATCTGGTTTGCCTCCGGGCTGCACGTGATCTGGGTCAGCCGGGCTGCGGAAGCGAAGACCGATCCCGGCGCCCCACATCCGGAGGAATCCCGCCAGCGGAAATAAACCCGGCACACAGGTCTGTTTGCCGATTGGCATGACAGCTCCCGATACTGTCTATCCCGGTCTCCGGAAAGGACTGCCTCCAGTCGGGAACCAACGGTTGTTTCCGGCGTCTAAGAAACCATATTTTGGCCCGCTTTTTGGTTAGCAAATCTGGAGGGATCATGCTGCGTGAACTGAAGGAGGTTGCCAAACAGAAAGTCATTGCCCAGGGGAAACGTCGCTTTCAGTCGGAGGTGGACATCTTTACCAAAATGTATGCCTTTACCCGGGCCAAGACCGCCCGGGCCTTTCATTATTATCCCTATTTCCCTTCCATTGAACAGGCCGACGCCACCGAAGTCGT
>RFIZ01000272.1 GCA_003695105.1 Fidelibacterota bacterium | reverse complement strand
GAATACGTCCCTGGAGCAGAAAGATCGATGCTCCACCGGACCCCGGCCGTATCCCCGGGATCCACCAGACATTGACGGCTGTCCCGGCCCCAGGCTGCCGTTTCCAAATCGGTCCAGTCGCCGGCCAGTTCCTCGTAGCCGGCGTCCCGGTTGTCCCGATAGTCGTCGTCCGGCAGAAAGCGCTGGATCCAAATCCGCTGATTCCCCACCGTGTCCGTCGCCGCCAGACCGACTTTGCCGATAGCGGTCAGGGGTACCGGCAACGTGATTTCCCAAGAGAGACCGGTGAGGGGCGTCCACAGGGTATCGATGTGGGTGATCTCATAGCGATCTTTCCAGGCAAAGAAGGGTTGCGCCTGGAAAAGCGGCTCATCAGAGAGACACCGGAACGTGACGGATGCAGCGGTGGTGTCCCAGGTAAGACTGAGATTTGGCGCCAGAGAATCGGTTGTCCCCAACCAGCGTTGCATGGCTTCGACGGCGGTACAATAGCGAAAATCCACTGTCGGATGTTCGGCCTGCGCCTGGTGGGCAAGACTATCCAGGATGACCAAGTTGTCTAAAAAGTCCGCTTCCGGAAGATGTCCCCAGAAGCAGGCCACCTGGTCTTCCCCCTGTTCGGCCCGGATAAAAAGGGTATCCATGAGATCCAGATAGCGGACCCGGGAAAAATGAGCCGATCGCAGATTCCAGCCCCGATGCCCTCCGGGAAGCTGATAATCGTCGGGTGCCGGTTGAAAGGGCACAAACGAGGCCGGTGCCCGGGACCAGTCGTAATTGTTATCCAGGGGCTCTTCCGTATCTAGATGAACGTGGGGCCAGTCGTTATGCATGCTAAAGGGAATCCAACGGTTGAGTTCCGCCTGCCAGTCATTATCCATGTAATGCCAACCGCTGCGGAAGGACACCGGAAAAACTTCCTCTTCCAAAAGATAATTGCCCAGAGTGATCAGCCAATCCGCGGCGGAATCCCGGAATCGACCGGCCTGATTCCACCAGTACACTCCGTCGCCGTCGGTATCAGACCAGACGAAAGTATGGTAATGGAGACTGAGTTCGTCCCCATACTCAGTGATGGGAGTTGAATATTCATGGTGCATCAGGTACAGGGTCATGGTGTTGGGACAGGGAACATCCCGATTGTCGGCCCGGCGGAAGATGTTACCGCCCATCATCCACCAGGTCAGTTTCAGGGGCTGACCATAGGAATCCACCAGCGAGTTGCGGAACAGGGGATCCATCACCCGGGCGGCATTTCGGTTCGGATCGAGGTAGAGGTCCGTGGCGAAGTGATTGGTGTATTGTCCCACGTTCATCCCCTCCCAGATGGCCGTATCGGAGCCCAGGACCAAATACACTTTTCCGGCCGGCAGCCAGGAGATCAAGGCCACCACCCACGGCAAGGCAGACCGCAAGGCCACGGTGATCATGAATTGCCAGTTGGTATGTTTCCCCACCCGTCAAGTTAGGAGGGAAACTCTACACGAGCCAACTACGGTGCGGGAGATTCCGAAGCGGTTCGCCTGACCCGTTCCGCAATTGGAAACGGAAGATAACAGAGGAAAAAGATCACCAGGGCTACCAGCGACAAAGGTATCAGGTACAGGGGCCACGGTCCCATGATGTCCAGGAGGGAAGCCGTTTCCGGTTTATGGGCGATGAAGAAATAGTTGGATCCCAGGATCCAGTTGACCAGTCCGATCGGAAACAGGAGCAGGAAGGTCAGCCCGTACGTTCGCCACAGGCCTCTCAGGGTCGGTCGATAGTGGAATACGAAGGTGGCGTAGAGGACCCCGATGATAATGAAACTGTGGGTGATAAAAAACTCCCAGTAATAAAAACTGGGGAAGGGATCTTTCAGGTTGGGTGTCAAAAGGGACTGGGTCGCTCCGCCCAGACCCCAGAAATAGAGGGTTTCATACAGTGTGAAATTCCGGTTGAAAAGCATGACCGGGATGAGGGCCGACGAAAAGCCGCAGAGATGGAGGGGGAGATCTTTTTGAATCGACCAGGAACCGTCGATCATGCGGGAAATCCGCATGGCGAAAAAAAAGAAGACCAACAACCCGGCGATGATGCCGCGCAGCCAGAGATCCACTCTCCGGTCACGGGTTTTTCGTCCCCAAATGATCAGCAACAGTCCCGGAATCAGGGTCAGGGCTACACCCCAGCCGTGTTCCGGACTGAATTGTGTAAACTCCGGTTTCATGCCCGGCCAGGCTCCTTTCTCCCCGGCGGAAAGTTACATGCGCCCGGACCTTTTTTGCACGCCGATCGTTGAAGCCCCCTCATGGCGACATTGCATTTGGTTTCACCCTGACCGTCCGGTTAAGTTTCGCCACTTTTTTTTGATGAATAGGAATCAGGAGACATGACAGCTACAAAAGATCAGCAAACCCTTGCATCCCTGGCGGGAAAACGGGATCAATTTTTTCAGGAAATCTGTCGGGTCATCGTCGGTCAGCAGGAGGTCCTCAATCATATTTTGATTGCATTGCTCTGTCAGGGGCATTCCCTGCTGGTGGGGGTGCCGGGGTTGGCCAAGACCCTCATGATCAAATCCCTGGCGGAGCTCCTGGATTTGAAGTTCAGCCGGATTCAGTTTACGCCGGACCTGATGCCCAGTGACATCACCGGAACCGACATATTGGAGGAAAATGCGGCCACCGGGAAACGGGAATTCCGTTTTGTGCAGGGTCCCGTATTCGGCCATATCATTCTGGCGGATGAAATCAACCGGACGCCCCCCAAAACACAGTCTGCTCTGTTGGAGGCCATGCAGGAACACAAAGTGACGGCCGCCGGAATGACCTATACCCTGGAGGAACCCTTTTTCGTTCTGGCCACCCAGAATCCCATCGAACAGGAAGGAACCTATCCCCTGCCGGAGGCCCAGTTGGATCGCTTCATGTTCAATCTGACGGTGGATTATCCCAACCGGGAGGAAGAGGTGGCGATTGTGAATTCCACGACGGCCGGTCAGCAGAACGGCCTGAAAAAAGTAATCAGCCGGAAGGAATTGCTGGCTTTTCAGGAATTGATTCATCGAATCCCCGTGGCGCCCAATGTGGTGGAATACGCAGTGGATCTGGTGGGAGCCACCCGTCCCCATCAGCCTGAGGCTCCGGAGTACATTCGGCACTGGGTGGAATGGGGCGCCGGTCCCCGGGCCAGCCAGTACCTGATTCTGGGAGCCAAAGCCCGCGCCGCCCTGGAGGGGAGACCGTCTCCTGACATTCGGGATGTCCAGGCGCTGGTTTTGCCCGTGCTGCGCCACCGGGTCCTGCTGAATTTCAACGCCGAGTCCGAAGGAAAACGGGTGGAAGATATTCTCACCCGTCTCCTGGAAGACCACCCCGCCGCCTGAGGACCCTGTGCCGGTTCCTGAAAAAAGACGCTTTCTGGACCCGGAAACGGTTGCCCGGATCCAGCCCCTGTCCTTACGTGCCCGCCTGGTGGTAGAGGGATTCATGGTGGGCTACCATCGCAGCCCCTATCACGGATTCAGCGTGGAATTTTCCGAGCACCGGGCCTATGGACCCGGTGACGAAATCAAACATATCGACTGGAAGCTGTACGGCAAGACCGATCGGTATTACGTCAAACGGTTTGAAGAAGAAACCAATCTGCGTTCCTACATTCTGCTGGACACGAGTCGTTCCATGGCGTTTGCCAGCGGCAAGGTATCCAAGCTGGAGTACGGACAAATGATCGCTGCGGCGCTGGCCTATCTGTTGTTGAACCAGCAGGATGCGGTGGGTCTGGGATTGTTTTCGACCGATTTATATGACCTGATTCCCTCCCGGGGAACCCGCTCCCACCTGAATGTTCTTCTGTCACGGCTGGATCGTTGCACACCTGCCGGTGAAACGGCGGTGGGTCCAGTTCTGCATGCTCTGGCGGAGCGGTTCAAGAAACGGGGACTGATTCTCCTGATCTCGGACCTCCTGGATCGGCCCGACGCCCTGGTTCAGGGTTTGAAACATTTCCGCCACAACCGGCAGGAGGTCATCGTCTTTCACCTGCTGGATCCCCGGGAATTGGACTTCCGGTTCAGTACCCGGACCCGGTTCCGGGATGCGGAAACGGGGGAAGTGCTGACGACGGAGCCCTGGCAGATTCAGGACATCTACCGCCGGAAGATGGATCAGTTCCGGACCCGGTTGCGTCGGGAATGCGGTGCGATCAACGTGGACTATGTCTTCCTGACGACGGAAGACCGGCTGGACATTGTCCTCCGGGAATTTCTGCGGAAGCGGCAGCGTCTGTTATAAAAAAACCCCGCCGAAGCGGGGTGATGATCATTATTCCAGGGCTTTCCCCTTTTGATAATAGTGGTTGGCTTCGTCCACTTTGCCCTGCTTGAGTAACACCCGGGCCATCCCTTTGTAGTGGTTGGGATTATCGGGATCAATGAAAATCAGTTCCTTGTAGTACTTTTCCGCCCGGGACCATTTCTCGGCGCCTTCAAACGTCTGAGCCATCCCCACCAGCGCTTCCACATCATCGGGATTCAAATCATACGCCATGTTGAAACTGTCCTCGGCGTTGGTGTAGTCTTCCACTTTCATATAGAGGACACCCAGGTTGAAGTACAGGTCCGCTTTGATTTTTTTGTCTTCTTCCTTGGTGATGGCCTGTTCATAGGTCTGGATCGAATTTTCCACCTGATCCAGATCATAATATAACTGGGCCAGGCTGCGGATGGCGGAACTGTTGGACGGATCCAACTCAATGGCTTTCTTGAAATAGGGAATGGCAGCCTCTTTTTCGCCGATACTGGACAGAATTTGTCCGGTGGTGAAATTGGCCTGGGCATCCTCGGGAGTCTGCTCCACGGCTTTTACGGCGAATTCCTGGGCTTTGTCCTTATTACCGGCCTGGTAATAGCAGGTCGCCAGCAGGGTATAGGCTTTCCCTTCCTTGGGATTGATCAGAACGGCGTCTTCCAGCACCTGGATCGTCTTGTTCAGCAAATCTTCCTTGGACCCTTCTTCCGCATGCCGGTAGTCATTGAAATATTTCACTCCGGCATTGTATTGATCGACCCAGTATTTTTCCCGGGAGTTGGCCACATATTCCTTCACTGTGGCTCCCTGGAGGATGGGTTTTTCGGGATCCAGCTTCAGAGCTCGTTCGAACATGTCGTTCATGTCCTGCCAGTCGCCGCGTTTTCCGTAAATCAGATCGCCTAACAGATAAGGGACTTCCGGATTGTTGGGTTCGGCATCCAGCGCTTTTACCAGAAATTCTTCCGCTTTGTCCCATTGTTCCTGCTGGATGTACAGTTTGGCCGACGTCAATTCTTCACTGGCACAACCAACCCACAAAATGGTGAACAGAAAGATGGGAAGGAGAAGGATGATGCGTTTCATACGGGGTTCCTCTTTGATCAAAATCTATCCCTGAAAAGGGGCTGGAAATTACCGGCTGAGAAGTAAGGATTCAACCCCAATCCCGTTTGAGAAGATAGGTCAAACGCTCCTGAATTTCCGGCGTCGCGGCCTGAGCCAGGCGGGTGATGCCGAAATCTTCCACCGTGAAGGAGGCCAGGGAAGAACCCAGGGCCATGGCCTGGCGAATGGATTTTCCCTGGAGCAGGGCAGCGGCAAAGCCGCCTCCAAAGCTATCGCCGGCGCCGGTGGCATCCACCACCTGTTTCACCGGGTAGACACCCATGGAGATTTTTTCGGAACCGGCATAATAGACCGAACCCTGACTCCCCAGTTTGATCACCACCTGTTTCGGTCCCCTGGTCAGTAAATCCGCGGCGGCATCATCGGGTTGGAAATGATCCGTGAGCAGGTGGGCTTCGCTTTCATTCAACAATAGAATCGACGTGCGTTTCAGCACCCGGTCCAGGGCCTCCCGGGTTGTGGATATCCACAGATTCATCGTATCCACGATGACCAGCGGGTCACCCTCGATTTGATCCAGAACGGCCAATTGCAGCTCCGGGTGAATGTTGGCCAGAAATACGACCGCAGGCGATCGATTGACCGGAGAGAGCTCGGGCTGGAAATCGGCAAAGACTCCCAGTTCGGTAAACAGGGTTTCCCGCTCGTCCTGATCCAGATGATATAACCCGCCCCAACGAAACGTGTTTCCCGGCAGAGTCTTCAGATCCGTCAGATCGGCACTAAACTGCTGGTAGACCGCCAGGCCTTCCGGCGGGAAATCCGTTCCCACCACGCCCACTACATGGGTCCGGGCAAAGCGGCCGGCGCTGATCAGGGCGTAGGTAGTGGAACCGCCCAACAGGTTTTCGTGGTTTCCATGGGAGGTAAAAATCGAATCCAGGGCGATCGATCCAACCAGCAGTAGAAAAGGTGATGTCTCCACGTGTAGATTTTCCCCTCAGTATTGGATCAAACCTACACCGGACGGGAAAGAGATTCCTATCAGAAAAACAATCCTGCCGGTGCCGATTGTGTGATCTCCGTCACTCACCCTAATCTCTTGCTCAAACGAATTTTTTTTAGGTATATTGATTCATATGACATCCAAGACATTCGCTATTATCACGGATATCCATTCCAACTTCGCCGCGCTGGGGAAAGCCCTGGAAATCATTGAGAACCATCCGCATGATCAACTCATCTGTCTTGGAGATTGTTTTGCCCTGGGTCCCGCTCCGGAAAAGGTCTTTGAAAGGCTGCAATCGTTAGAGGCCATTTTCATCCGGGGCAACCATGATCGCTACCTGGTGGAACGCCTCTGGGAGCAGGAACGTCCGTCTCTGGAAGGCATGGACCCGGATGATCCCGTCTGTCAGGCGATCGTGGCCAATGAAAAATGGACCGCCGAACAGGTGGGAGAGGCGGGTGCCGATTTCATCCGCAGTATGCATATTTCTCACCGGGAAGTCGTGGGAAACACGTTTGTGGAATTTACCCATGCCTGGTATGAACGGGACGATGAACCCCCGACGTTAGAAGAGGCGGTTCACTGGCGGGATCACGTGCAGGCAGCCCACCCGGAAGTGGACCAATTTATTTTCATCCACGGACACGTTCACCACCCGCGGGATGAATCAGCCGAAAATTTGAAAGTCTTGTGCCAGGGAGCCACAGGTATGCCATTTGATGAAGATCCCCGGGGTGCCGTCGCCTTCCTGACCATCGGTGAATTTTTCGAATGGGACGTGATCCGGTTCGACTACGACAAGGAAGCCACCATCCAACTGCTGGATGACCGTAAACCTCCCTTTTATCAGAATCTGAAAAAGACTGTCCTGTACGCCGCTATTCGTAACGACGATTAGCACTCCGGTCTCCGGAATCGTAATTTCTGCCCCTGATCCCAACGGTTATGTCCTATTTTGATCACAGCGCCACCACCCCGATG
>RFIZ01000271.1 GCA_003695105.1 Fidelibacterota bacterium | reverse complement strand
CTGTTATTGTTTTGTATCAACTTTTTCCGGGATCCGTCCCGGATTGTGACCGGTGATGAACGGGCCATCATTGCTCCGGCCGACGGCAAGGTCATCCGTGTTGAGAAGGTGGATGATCCCCGGGTGGGTCCGGCCTGGCTGGTGTCGATCTTTCTGAATATTTTCAATGTTCACGCCAACCGGATGCCGGTGGAGGGAACCTTTCTGGCGGTGACCCACAAGCCGGGGAAATTTCTGGCCGCTTTCGATCACGCCGCCTCGGATGAAAACGAACAGACCGAAATCCTGATTCAGGCACCCAAGGGAAAGGTAATCGTCCGTCAGATCGCCGGACTGGTGGCCCGGCGGATTCTCTGTTATGCCCGGGAAAACGAGTCCATGAACCGGGGAGACCGCCTGGGATTTATCATGTTTGGTTCCAGAACCGATATTATATTCCCAGCCTCTGTTTCCCTGAAAATCGAAGTAGGTCAAAAGACCCGCGGCGGGGAGACCCGGATCGGAGAATGGACATGAGACGAAGGACACGCCATCCCAAAGAACGGAGAATCAACCGACGGTTCATCCCCAATTTGGTGACGGTTCTCAATATGTTTTGGGGCTTTGTTGCCATTGGATTGATGATTCATGAACGCTACGTGGCGGCCGGTTGGTTGATCCTGTTGGCGGGGTTCATGGATGCCATCGACGGGAAACTGGCCCGACTGATCGGCATCCCCAGCAAATTCGGTACCGAATTCGATTCCCTGGCCGATACCGTTTCCTTTTGCCTGGCTCCCTCCATTCTGGTGTACAAACTCTATGTGACCGGACTTCCGCCGCTGGCGGCTCTGGTCATCAGCTTTATTCCCCTGATGATGGGCACCATTCGCCTGGCGAAATTTAATTTGATCGAGACACCCCAGCCCTATTATGTCGGCCTGACGACTCCCATGAACGCCCTGCTTCTGTTCGGATTCATGATGTTCAACATGCGTACCCTGGGCACCCCCGGTGATCCCCGGCTGGCCCTGGTGCTGGTCCTGGTCCTGGGTTTCCTGATGAATTCTCCCGTGCGGTTTGCCAAATTGCCGCTCCTGTCGTTTCATCAGGGCCGCCAGAACACCCGCCGGCTGATCTTTTTTGCCTCCCTGCTGATTTTTCTGGCCGTGGGACAAAGTCTGGTCATTTTCCCGCTCCTCTTCATCTACACCACCTGGAGTATTTTGGACTGGTTGCTCCATCCCAACCGTCTGGATGAACTGATGGATGTACCCACATTCCATCGGGAGGAACCCTGATGCCGAAACGGAGCTGGAAACAGATATTCACCGTCCTCTTTTTCGGCGCGATCATCGGGTCGGTGCTGGGAGAACTGTTGGGCTGGCTCCTGCCGGAGGGTGTCGTCAAATCCTTTTTTCTGACCGGTGTCCGCTTCGATCTGGCCGGTTTGTTCCATCAGGATAGCGGTGTCATCATCCTCAATCTGGTGGTCATCACGCTCAAATTTGGTTTGGAACTCATTTTCAATTTCACCAGTCTCCTGGGAATGGCCGCAGCTTATTATTTCCTGCGCTATTTCCGGTGACAATCCATTGGAGGTTATCATGAACCACACTACAGTCGAATTTGCCATTTTCAGCCTGGGACCGGGCGAAATCGTCCTGATCATGCTGGTGATCTTGCTCCTCTTTGGTGCCAAGCGGTTACCGGAGCTGGCCCGGGGCCTGGGGCAGGGTATCCGGGAATTCAAGGGCGCCGTAGAAGGGGCCAAGGAAGAGATCAACAAGGCCACCACCACTCCGGTGGAGGCGCCCAAGGCGGACGAAAAGAACGAGGAGCCGTCCGAGTAATCCCGATTACAGTTCTGTCTTCTGAGAGAGATTTCGATGGAGTCGGAATCTCTCTTTTTTTGCCGTCGAAACAATTTTCGGTCAGAATCGTAGGTTGATTCAAACACGAGGGAAGGTCAGTTGGCACCAGTGGAAATCGGGGACAACAGAGGATAAAAGATGGATTTTCAGCACCCGTGGGCCCTGGCGTTGTTGCTCCTCCTGCCGCTACTCTACTGGGCGCAGCGGCGGTGGACGGAACCCCGGGAAGGCAGTCTGCGCTTTTCTTCCCATCGGTTGTGGGTGCCGGAACAAAAACGCCGAGGTCAATGGAAAATCCGCCTGTTACAGACCCTGACCTATCTTGTTCTGGCCCTGCTGGTTCTGGGACTTTCCCGTCCCCGCAGGATCGATTCCCTGGAGAAGGAAAAGGTGGAAGTGGTGGACATTCTCCTGGTGATCGATATTTCTTCCAGTATGCTGGCGGACGACTTTCCGCCCAACCGGCTGGAGGCGGTAAAAGCTACCGCCCGGGAATTCGTCCATCATCGGGAAGGGGACCGGATCGGCGTGGTGGTTTTCGCGGCCGAATCTTTCATTCAATGCCCGCTGACAGTGGATATCGATGTGGTGGATAACCTTATTTCGGAAATCATGGTGGCGGAACGGGAATATGACGGCACGGCCATCGGGATGGCCATTGCCAACGGAGTGAACCGTCTGCGGGACAGTGAGGCCAAAAGCAAGGTCATGGTGCTGCTGAGTGACGGGAGCAATAACGCCGGGGAATTGGACCCCCTGACGGCGGCGGACCTGGCGGCGGAGTTCGGGATCAAGATTTATACCATTGGTGCCGGCACCGACCAATCCGTCACATTTATTCCCAACCGGGGGTATATCCGCAATGAAATCGACGAAAAGACGCTCCGGCAAATCGCCGACCGCACCGGAGGGAAATACTTCCGCGCCGTGGATGTGGACGCCTTAAAGGCAATCTATGATGAAATCGACCAATTGGAACGGACCGAAGTAGAGGTGAAACAATATACCCACTATCGGGAACTCTTTCCCTGGTTTCTGATCCCGGCGCTGGTGCTGGGCGTCACCCGGGAATCCCTGCGGATCTTTGTATTCAGGAAGCGGATCTGATGGCCTGGCATCACAGTTGGATTCTGGGGGCTCTGCCTCTGTTGCTGATTCTGAGCTGGGTGGATTTCCGGAAACGCCGCACCCTGCGAACCCAATCGGACTTCGGCTTGCGGGCGGAACTGTGGTCCCGGTTGGATGTCAGGAAACAGTCCTGGAAAACCTTGCTGGGATACGGAGGCTGGCTGCTGCTCACGATCGCCGCCGCCGGACCCCAGATCGGCACCCGGGTCAAACCGGTGGAACGGAAAGGGGTGGATCTGGTGTTTGCCCTGGATGTATCCGAAAGTATGAATGCGCCCGACATCAAACCCAGCCGCCTGTGGAAGGCCAAATCCGAAATCGGGCAGTTGATTCAGCACTTGAAGGGCGACCGGGTGGGGATCTGGTCCCCCAACAACGCCCAGTGGTGCATCACCCAGTTCGCCACCGCCAAGG
>RFIZ01000270.1 GCA_003695105.1 Fidelibacterota bacterium | reverse complement strand
CCAGTACGCCAACAAGGTCAAGAACGCCCAGGAAGCCCATGAAGCCATCCGTCCCGCCGGCACCCAATTTGCCGACCCGCAGGTGGTGGCCCGGGAACTGGGAAAACCGGCGGCCCAATTGTATGAAATGATCTGGAAACGAACGCTGGCCAGTCAGATGAAACCGGCCCAAAAAGAACAAACGGTCCTGGAAATTGTGGTGGACGACACCCGGTTCAAAGCCACGGGAGAAGTCCTGCTGTTCGACGGGTTCTATCGGGTGATGGGCGTCCCGAAGGAATTGACCCAAAACCAGTTGCCCCCTCTGGAAGAAGGGGCGGCTCTGGCCTGTACCGAGTGTCGGGTGGTGGACCATCAGACCAAACCTCCCGCCCGCTACACGGAAGCCACCCTGGTAAAGGAAATGGAAAAAATCGGTATCGGTCGTCCTTCCACCTATGCCCGCACCATTGAACACTTGTTGGACAGGAAGTATGCGGAAAAACAGAGCGGTAACCTGGTCCCCACCTATGTGGGCGTGGCCCTGGTCCGGGTGTTGGAAAACCATTTCGAACCCATCGTGGATTACCAGTTCACGGCCGACATGGAAGCGGTGCTGGATGAAATCGCCCGGGGCCGGGAGCAGTACCTCTCTTTTCTGAAATCTTTTTATTATGGGTCCGGGGAACGCCCCGGCCTGGAACAACTGTTGGAGAACAGGATCGAATCCCGGCGAGCCTGCACCCTTCCTCTGGAGGGGGATCAGGCCGACGTTGAACTGATCATCGGCAGCAAGGGGCCCTACCTGAAGCAAGGAGATCGAACCCGCTCCGTACCGGCCGGGGTGTATCTGGGAGACCTGAAACCGGAGAAAGTGCAAGCGATTCTGGAAGATGACAGCGCCAACATTCCCCTCGGACATCACCCCCGGACCGGAGAGCCCATTTATTTCCGGGTGGGGCGGTACGGTCCGTATCTGGCGTTGGGGGAATCCCGGAATAAGTCTGTTCCCCAATCGATTTCCCGGGATCAGATCGATCTGGACTGGGCCGTCCAATGGTTGGCTCTGCCCCGAAAGGTCGGGGTTCATCCGGAAACCGGAGAAGAAATTCAGGCGGATTGGGGCAAGTATGGTCCCTATGCCAAAGTCGGGTCGGAGAATGTGGCCCTCCCCCGGGGAACCTCCCCCCTGGACGTGACCCTGGAGGACATTCTGACGGCCTACCGGGCGCGGCAGGCCCGCAATCGGAAACCGGTGGTCCTGCGCCAATTGGGAACCGATCCGGAAACCGGTCTGGAGCTGGTGCTCAAAGAGGGTCGGTACGGACCCTATGTGACCGACGGGAAAGTAAATGCCTCCCTGCCCCGCGGCGAAAATCCGGAAACAATTTCCCGGGAAGATTGTCTGAAATTGATTCAGGCCAAACGGTCTGCGCCCCCGAAAAAAAGGAGAAAGGGAAAGCGAAAATGAAATCAATGTTTTTGAGCCTGTTCCTGCTCACGACCCTTGCGCTGGCTTCCGATCCCGAGGCTCTGGTGGTGGATCTGGAAAAGAGTCTCATGGCGCCCTGTTGCTGGAGCGGAACGGTCTACGATCACGGCCACCCCGAAATGGAAGAAAAAATCCGCCAATTCGTGTATGCCGGCAAGTCCCGACAGGAGATCATTGACTATTTCGTGAGCATTTACGGCGAACGCATCCTGGCGGTTCCGGTGGCCAAAGGATTCAATCTTTTGGCCTGGATCACACCGGCCGTGATCGCCCTGATCGGCATCGGGATTATCGTGGTATTCGTGCGGACTCCCAAGGAGAACCGGGCCGCGGCCGCTCCGCCCAAAGCTGCGATTCCCTTCGACGACGAAATTGAAAAGGAATTGGAGGAATTCGATTCCTGACTGACAACGATAGGATACCAATGGATTTACGCTCGATAGAAAATATTGTCTCGTTGTGCAAACGGCGGGGATTCATTTTTCAAAGTTCTGAAATTTACGGCGGGATGGCCTCCACCTGGGATTACGGCCCTCTGGGTGTGGAAATGAAAAACCGCATCAAACAAAACTGGTGGCACGCCATGGTCACCAGCCGGGACAACGTGGTGGGTATGGATGCGGCTATTTTCATGTTGCCGGAGGTCTGGGAAGCCAGCGGACACGTGCAAAATTTCCATGATCCCCTGGTGGACAATAAACGCAGCAAAAAGCGGTACCGGCTGGATCATCTGCTGGAGGAACAAAAACGGGCGGTCCTGGAGAAATTGTGGGCAGCGGTGGAAGGGGACGCGCCCTGTCCGCAGGAAACGGATCATCTCATTCCCCATCTGGTGACGGCTCTGAACCACAACCGGGCCGACAGCGGCGCCCTGCTGCAAAGCGCCGGTGTCCGGGATCCCCACTCCGGTGAAGTGGGCGACTGGACCAATGCCCGGCAATTCAATCTCATGTTCAAAACGGCCATCGGACCGGTGGAAGATTCGGGAGAATTCACCTACCTCCGTCCGGAGACGGCCCAGGGGATCTTTGTCAATTTTACCAATGTGCAGAGCACCAGTCGCCAGAAACTGCCCTTCGGCATCGCCCAGATCGGGAAAGCCTTCCGCAACGAAATCACCACCGGCAACTTCCTCTTTCGCACCCGGGAATTCGAACAGATGGAGATGGAATTTTTCATTCCCGCCGGCGAGAATGCCCGCTGGCTGGAATACTGGTCCCAGGAACGCCTGGGTTGGTTCCGGGACCTGGGAATCCGGCCGGAGAAATTGCGCTTGCGTCCCCATGACGAGGATGAACTGGCCCACTATTCTTCCGCCTGCTATGACGTGGAGTATGAATTTCCTTTCGGCTGGTCGGAGCTGGGGGGCGTAGCCAACAGGACAGACTACGACTTAAAGAGCCACAGCCGTTTTTCCGGCGAAGGGCTGGAGTATTTTGACGAAAAGGAAGGGAAAAAATATTTCCCCTATG
>RFIZ01000269.1 GCA_003695105.1 Fidelibacterota bacterium | reverse complement strand
CCATCTCCCCGCTGCCGGCCTGGGCATCATCATCCAGATCAATGGCGTCAAACCCCCAGACCAAGTGAACCAACGGCAGGGTGTCCTCACCGACGATCAGGTTCAGCGTGGCACTGCACCCGGTTTCGGCGATGCCTTCCGGTGGCGTATCCACCTGTTCGACCGACAGGTTCTGCAGCTCAAATTCATAGCCGTTCTCCTGTCCGGCCAGGAGCTGGTTGATGATCTGGTCAAATCCTTCCTTCAAATTATCGAGCTGATCAGCGGCCAGGCTCTCCGGCGGCTCTGTACCGGTCATCCAACCGAACAGACGGGCGGCGTCTTGGGTCTTCAGGACCACGGCGTGATGCAGCTCCAGTGCTCCCGTGGTTTGGAAAGCCACCCATACCGCAGGGAAGGAAAGTTCCTGCAGCACCGGCTGCAGCGCCTGATCTTCGCCGACGGTGGTTGACACAGTCAATTCCTGGTTGAACAGCTTGGATACGGCGGTCTGAAACGTCTCGGTCCAGGCGTCCGAAATGGTCAGATACCCCTGGCGGAAATCATCAAAAGTCATGATTTTTCTCCTCCTGTTTGAAATCTTTGATCATAAAGGCGTAATTGCTGTTTTTCTTGCCGATCACCCCCTGAAATACGGGCTCATTCCCGGCATACACCGGCACATCATCGATCAGTCGGGTCGTCGTCACGATCACATCACCCTCCTCCAGTTCCAGCAGTGACTTCATGGGGACCCGGGTCTTTCCCACCAGCACCCGGAGATCAACCGGCGTCGTGTTCAGGTTTTGGGTGATCAGATTCCGATCTTCTTCCGTGGACTGCTGCGTACCAAATTGAATCTTGGACTGGACTTCCGGCCGGGACATGACACTGGATATCCAGAGATAGGGATAACAAAGATTGATGATGGAAGAATTCTCGTGAATCTTGATTTCCATGGACACCACCACCACCGCTTCCGAAGCCGGAATGATCTGGACAAATTCCGGATTGCTTTCGTACCGTTCGAAGGTGGTGTTAAGGTCGATGTAAGACGACCAGTTTTTGGTGATTTCACCCGCCAGGCGATGGACAACCCGGTTCATGACCCGTTGTTCGATCAAGGAGATGGGCCGGATCGAACTGGTATAGGAGCCCACGCCGCCAAAAATTCGTTCCACGGTAAAGATCGCCAGGCGGGGATCCATCTCCAGGATGAATTTGGAAGCGGGGTTATCAAAATTACCGATATAAATGACCCCCGGATTGGAAATGGACATCATGAACTCAGAATACATGATCTGATCCACTCCCATCAAATTCATGTCCACGATCATGCGCAACTGAGCCGACAGGAAGACACTGAAATTCCGGGCCAGATCTTCATGGATACTCTCCAGCAGGCGCATCTGTTCTTTGGATATCAGATGCGGCTGTTTGAAATCATAGACGGCGATTTTTTTGTCCGGGGAGGGTGTTTTTTCCGGATTGGTAGCGATATTGGAAATCAGGGCATCGATTTCTTCCTGGGACAGGATTTTGGCCATGGATCCTCCCTTCCCCTATTGCAGAATTAATTTGGTGTAATACATGCTGTCAATATCTCCGGAATAGAGTAAATCGTTGACCATCTGGGTCAATTCCTTCTTGGACTCTTCCTGAAAATTGAGGTCCAGGATCTGGGTAGCCGTGTGTTGGCGCAGATATCGGATGAATTCATCCCGAATTTGCGGTTCCCGGTTCTGCAGCTCTTTGATCACTTCCGGGTTGTGAGCTTCCAGGGCGTATTCGGCCACCACGAACCGGCGGCCGTTGGTGGCCAGGGGATTGACCGTCAGGTCTTTGAGATGAAATACGTCGCCCATCCGGGCCAGCTGAGCCACTGAATTCATATTCTTGAGTTTGGCCTGTTTGTACATGGGGTAGAGGACAAACCGGGACACGGCGAAGGCCGCCACCACCAAACCGATGAAGACCCCGCTGCGGATCGCCCAGATCATCCAGGCCGGCTTTCCCTCCGCTTCCTCTTCCTGGTCTTCTATGTCCGCATCATATTCAGCCATGTTCCATTCCTTATCCTGTTGCGAAGTATTGACATAAGAGTCCTGTCTCTGGCAAATACTCAAATTCCGTGCCATGAGTCCCCGGGTCAGGGGAAGCACCAGCGACTGGGGTCAGCAGGTCCCCTTTCCCGAATGTTTGACCAGACCCCTGGAGGATTTCCACGGAAACCGGTCAGAAATAATACGGATATCTACTTATATTGCAGGAGTTATCTGGAATGCTTCAGTGGGATGAGGGTTGGAAAGCAGTAGCCGGTGTCAGGCGGAACAGCGGACCCGGGAAAACCGGCAACGGTGCCGATCCCGGAGCAACCGGAAAATTCTTCCCGGAGCCGGGTCAAGATTTCCTGACTCTATTTCCAGGTGACCAGGAATTCCACCCGGCGGTTCATCTGGCGTTGTTCATCGGTTAGGTTGGGAACGATTGGCCGGTATTCACTGTATCCCACCGCCGCCAGAATCTGGGGCGGAACTCCCACCTCGTCCACCAGGTATTTGACCACGGCCAGCGCCCGGGCGGTGGAAAGTTCCCAGTTGGAAGGGAATTCTTCCGTGTGAATGGGCACATCATCGGTGTGACCGGCCACCTGAATATCCGCCGCCTGGTCCTTGATCTGCTTGCCGACGATGGTCAGCACCTTACGTGCCCCGGGTTTCAGATCGGCCTTTCCCTGATCGAACAGAATCTTGTCTCCCATCTGAATCAGAATGCCGGATTCCGTGGCTTCGATATTGACACTGCCGTCGGAGGTGTATTGGGATAATGCATCCCGCAGATTTTCCACCGATTCGAAAATGGCCGAGCGTCGCAGGAGATCGTATTCCACCCCGCCGCTGGGCAGGGTGGGACTGCTGGGAATGGGTAAATTTTCGCTGAGGACTCCCAGCGCACCCCGCAGGGATCCGGCCACCTGTTCAAACTTCCGTTTGTCCATATTGGTGAAGGAAAAGAGCAGGACGAAAAACGTCAGCAGCAGGGTGACCATGTCGCCATAGGTCGTCATCCACCCCGGGGCGGTGGGTTTGGAATTTTTCTTCCGGCGTTGTCGGGGATCGAAGGCAGCCATCAGGCCTGGGTTTTTACCTGGGAGCGCAGTTTCGGCGGCAGGTAGTTCAGCAGTTTCTTTTCGATATTCCGGGGATGCTCTCCATTCTGGATAGCCAGGATCCCGTCGATGATCATCCGTTTCCGCACCATTTCATCGTCGGTCCGGTTCTTCAATTTTCCGGCGATGGGCAGGAACACCAGGTTGGCCAGAAAGGTGCCGTAAAAGGTCGTGATCAAAGCCACGGCCATCCCATTGCCGATACTGGAGGGGTCATTCAGATTACGGAGCATGGCGATCAGACCGATCAGTGTACCGAT
>RFIZ01000268.1 GCA_003695105.1 Fidelibacterota bacterium | reverse complement strand
CCCAAAGGGGAAAACACGACCGGGGCCTAGCCTGCGATGTCCGGACTTCCGGTCCGACTCGGGCTGCTTTTCTGCCGGTCAGTCGGCAGAGAGTTGTCGAAAGCCCGCCTGAATCAATCGTATCCGATCGGGTCCGGTGACCCAAAATCCGGTTTTCCCTGCCGGTCCCGGCTCTCCATGGGCATGGATCATCAGCTGGTCATTGATGTATCCCCGCCAATGATGTCCGTTGGACACCACTTTCAAAGTCAAAAAACCGGAAACGGAAACAGATTTTGCCTCCAGTACCTCCTGCTTCCCGCTGACTCGACGTCCCAATTCCAGTGTTCCCTTCCGAAGAGCCAGGTAATCGTAGTCCCCGTTCTCCTGGACATGAAACCCCAAAACAGCGCTGCCTGCGCCTTTGTCCAGCTCCAGGGAGAGGGTTCCCGACAGATCAGCCAACGTAACGGGATCCATATATTTCACCGTATCTCCGGCACCCAGCGGTTCGCTTCCCGTCACCGCCCGTTCCCACCAGACCGGAGCGCCATTCCAAACTCCCCGGACCTGGCCGTTTACAGGCCGGGAACCTTTGAAATCCCAGGTCCAGTTCCGGTCTTCAGCCTGAAAGGACGTGTGATTGGACGCCTTCGAAAGTTCGGGCCGGACCGGTTGCACACCGACACCGTACTTGTAGACCAGCATAGCGCCGTGTTCACCGGTCTCAACCAGTTGCGCTCCACCAGCCAGTGCGACGATCAGCGCCAGGATTTTCAGCACCCGATGATAGAAGGGTGGTAAAAAGTCTGTGAGGATCCGGATCAACAGAACGGACCCAAATAGCAGGAGTACCTGGGTTGCCAGATCCGAATGGTGTGAGATGGCGGGCAGAATCTCATCCGCCACCTTGGCCGTATCGGCAGCCGCCCGTCCTGCCAGCCAGGCGACTCCCGCGGAAATCCACCCCAACCCGTAGGCCAGCGTCACGATCCATGGCTGTCGTTTGAGCCAGGGAAGAAAAAATTCTCCCAGATTGATGATGAGAGCCCCCAGCAACAACACCAGCGGAAAATGAACGATCAGAGGATGGACGCCGGGCGCCCAGTCAGGTAAACTCATGCCTCACTCCTTTTGTTTTTCCCTCCCGGAATCCGTCCCCACGACGAACGGATGTCCGGGAAGGAAGGTTATCTGCGATGGTACTGACTTGTCAGAACAGGGATCAGGAAGCCGATTTTTCCATCTTCATGGGTTTCAGCTTCATACCGCACTCCGGACATTTCCCCGGCTGATCCGCCCGGATATGACTGTGTTCCGGCATGGGGCAACCCCAGAAATCGGCTTCTTCAGGTGTGGTTTCCACTACTTTCACCAGTTTCATGCCACATTCCGGGCAGTTTCCCGGTTGATCCGAACGCACGTGTTTATGGGATTCCATGGGACAGGTGTAATACCCGGTCTGGTGCATCCCTTCCATCTTTTCCATCTCCATTCCACCCATTTCATGCTGCATCTGCCCTGGCGACATTTCCATGGAGGATTTCATTTCATTCCCGGGTGTACTCTTTTTCTGTCCGCAGGCCGAAACGGCCAGGACCAACGTCAGTAGACCCAGGGCTCCCAAGATTTTCATACTTCGACTCCTTTTTTGTTGTTAGAGTTTTTCAAACCACATGAACACACCGATCACCACAAAAGAGGCGGCGGCGATTTTTTCGATGATTTCACCGGGGATCCGGGCGTGGAGCCATTCTCCGACCAGAACCGCTAATCCTGTCAAGACGGCGAAAGCCGTCATCGTTCCGATGAATATGCCCCAACCGGACAGTCCTTTCCCTTTCATCGCCAACACCGCCAGTTGGGTTTTATCGCCCAGTTCCGCCAGGAAGATTGTACCAAAGGCAATCCAGATTGCTTTCATTCTACCCCTTTCCCTTCATTCGTTGTATGGCCATCCCCGGAAGTTTGCCTGTGTTCGGCATCTCCATTCAGGGAAGGGCCTGTTCTCGTTCATCCGCGGTGGACAGCGAAACGGACCAGACCACGGCACCGGTACGGGTGGCGATCAATTTTAGGATCACGTCCGATTCACCGGAACCGGACCGGTGCAACACCCCGGTGATGAAGCCGTCCGCCGGTACCAATTCCCCTTCTGTACCCGCTGAACCGGCCAGACCGGACAGATTCAGGCTGTTTTCTTCCAGGATTTTTCCCAACAATTTCCGGTCGACGACGGTGTAGGAAGTCTGACTTCGGAGCTGATGCTCCACGAAAGGGATGATCCAATCGTCGACGGCCTGGCCGGAAGCGTCCGTTATTTCCGCCACCGCCAGGGTATGGATGGAATCCAGTCGGGCGGGAATGTGTCGGACCGCCGCCTGAAAGAGTGTTTTGATTTCCTCCCGGGGATCAGAAGCAGGATGATCCCTGGGAATGTCCGGAGCCACGCGGGTCGCCATCATCATGCCGGGACCCATGCAGCCCTGGAATACAATTCCCAGGGCTGCCAGGCCGAGGAATACACGCATATTTCTACCGATCATGGACGAGCGCCGGGATCCGGCGCGAGCGGGACAGTTTACAGGCTGTCGACCACACGTGCCAGTTTCCCGCGGATTTCCGTGGCTATATCGACCAATGCCGGATTTTCCACCGCCTGCATGGAAGCCAGGGGATCCACCGCCGCCACTTCCACCTCTCCGGTCTCCAGCTCCCGCACTACCACATTACAGGGCAACATGGTTCCGATGAGGGGTTCCGCCTCCAAGGCCCGGTGGGCGTACGGCGGATTGCAGGCTCCCAAGATGCGATAGGGCTTCATGTCCAGGTCCAATTTCTTTTTGAGGGTGGCTTGCACGTCAATTTCCGTGAGAACGCCGAAACCCTCCTTTTGCAACGCCTGAACCACATCTTCTATTGTCTGTTCAAAGGATGTGTTCAGGATACGATTGATGTAGTAACTCATTTTCAAATCTCCTGATTCGTTTGCCGGATGAATGGAAAGTTATGCACGTGCATGTGCAGCTTCATTTTACCAGGGTAACCGCTTGCACTGCCACTTGAGATCCGACCTGAAACCGCACATAATAGGTTCCGCTGGACACCGGTTGATTCCCCAGGTCCCGACCGTTCCACTGCAATGGATACAGTCCCGGCTGTTCGATCTCCTGCTTCAGGGTAGACACCAACTGACCGGTTGCGTCGTAGACCGATATGTGTACAGGAACAGTCTCCGTGAGACGATTATTGCGTTTGTTTTCATCAGGGTTCCCCCTTTTCTGTTGGTTATTACAGTAGTTGTCTTTTTCGGCGTTCAAATTCTTCAGCGTCAATTTCACCCCGGGCGAAACGCTTCTTCAAAATGTCCAGTGGCGTATCGTTCCCGGAAGAGACGGATGCACCCGGTCGGAGCCAATGGAAGATTCCTATTCCGGCTGCAGTCAGGAGAATCCACCACAGGATCATCATCCAGCCACCGCCGATCCAATGCATTCCCATTCCAGCTTCTTTCCTTTTAACGGTGGACGGGACATATTGTCCCATCCACCTGGTCTTGTGTTTTCCTTATTGATCTTGGTGATGTTCTTCCATCATGGATTTCATCGGCCGGTCCATGTCCATTCCATCCTCATCCTCCATATCCATTTTTTCCATCTTTTCCTGCATCATGGTCATGCACTTTTTTTGCATTTCCCCGCACTGTTGATTGCCCATCATTTTCCCGTGCATGGACCCATTCATGCCGCTGTGCATCGGTCCCATCATTACACTACCCATCATGGGCATGGACATCCCCGGCGACCGGAAATGTCCGTCCTCCCAATAGCGCACGGTGTAATAGGATGTGCACAACAGGACCAGGAACGAACCGACGATGATGAAATATCCCAGGAAGGTTCCCAGGCCTTTCAGATTACCTGCTTCCGCATTGCGGGCACGGATCAGGACCCAGAATCCGATTCCCAGCGCGATCAATTCCAGCCCGAAGGCTGTATCAGCCAGAAACATCATGACTGCCTCCTCTCATTATTCGATACCGGGGTAAGAGATCATTCGGCATCTTCTTCAACCGCGATCATATCCGAACAGGGATTGAACATCATGAATAATCTCCTGTTCACTCTTTCCCTGGCGGACTTGTTTTTCAATAAAATTTCGGGTGGCTTTGGCCGTGGAACACTGGCATTCGGCAGCGTTATCGCTGCAGGTTCCGCAGGAACAGTCGAATTGTTGCGCAATATCCATAGTGATCGGGCTCACCGCGGTTAATTCATCCGGTTCCGGTGGAGTGGTGATCCGTGAGGTTGAAGCTTGAAACCACCCGGCCATCATCACTACCAGGAAAGTGGCCAACAAGCCGACCAGAATTACGCCTTCAAGGCTAAAGCGGGATGTTTTCCGTTTCATTCTATCCTCCCTCTTTACAGGGTTACCCGTCGCAATCGGAGAGAATTGCTGATCACCGAGACCGAGCTGAAACTCATGGCTGCGGCGGCAATGATGGGACTCAGGAGAATCCCGAAGAAGGGGTACAACACTCCGGCGGCAACCGGGACTCCCACGGCATTATAAATGAAGGCCCAGAACAGATTCTGGCGGATGTTGCGCATGACCGCCCGACTCAGTCGCCGGGCCCGGACGATGCCCGTCAGATCCCCTTTGATCAGGGTGATTCCGGCGCTTTCGATCGCCACGTCTGTACCCGTACCCATGGCGATGCCGATATCGGCCTTGGCCAGAGCCGGAGCGTCATTGATGCCGTCACCAGCCATGGCTACCCGTTGACCCCGAGACTGATATTCCGCAACGATTTCATGTTTTTTCTCCGGCAATACTTCCGCCTGGACTTCGGCGATACCCACCTGGCGGGCCACCGCCTGAGCGGTGGTCGGATTATCTCCTGTCAGCATCACCACCTTCACGCCTTCTGTTTGCAAAGCCGCTATGGCTTCCCGGCTGGTGGCTTTCACCGGATCGGCAATACCGATGATACCTGCCGCTTCTCCGTCCACAGCCACGTAAATCACGGTTTCTCCTTCAGACCGCAGATGTTCAGCCGCGGTCGTCAGGTCACCCCAGTCCAACTGCATGGATTGCATCCATTTGAAGTTTCCGACAACCACTTCCCGGCCGTCCACAAGACCCCGGATACCCTTTCCCGTCAGGGATTCAAAATCGGTGACCGGTTTCAGCGTCAAATTTTCTTCCCGGGCTTTTTCTACCACTGCAGCCCCCAGCGGATGTTCGCTCTGGGTTTCGACCGCGGCGGCCAAGGCCAGCATGTCCTGTTCCTCAAATCCGGGTCGGGTCCGCATCGTAACCACCGAAGGTTTGCCTTCCGTCAGCGTCCCGGTTTTATCCACCACCAGCGTATCGAT
>RFIZ01000267.1 GCA_003695105.1 Fidelibacterota bacterium | reverse complement strand
TCTGGACGGGATCGTGACCAATACCTATCTCACGTCCACCACAGCCGGAGACGCCAATACCTTTGCCGCCGCGGCGGACGGAGTCACCTCAGAAGTCAGCGGTACTTTCCTGGTGGTTCCGGGCGCCCCGGATTCGGTCTGGGTGAACAACCAGCAGGATACGGTCATGACCCAGCTGGATACAATCGATCTTTCGGCCTGGATCTATGATCAGTTCGCGAATCTGGTCAGCGACGGGGAAACGGTGAACTGGTCGGTGGTCCCGGTCACGGGCAACGGAGCCGGGTTTGTCCTTTCCGATTCCCAGACCCTCACCACCGGCGGCGGCACGATCGTATCCCTCATGACCGATCCCAATACGGCCCTGCAGGTGGGCGATCAGGTGCGGATTCAGGCCGAAGCCAACGGGGCCACCCATCAAAGCGGCCTGATTACCATTGTGCCGGATGACGTCTTCAGCCTGACGCTGCCACCGGCGCTCACCGATCAGCCCATCGATGTGTCCGCCGATGTGGCCAGTCTGCTCTTGTCGGCCACTCTGGTGGATACCTTCGACAATCCGCTGGAAGGCGTCACCGTGAACTGGGCCGTGATCGAGGGCAGCGGTACCGGCGAAGCTCTCAGTTCCGGAACGACTGTCACCGACGCCAACGGCACCACCGAGGTGACGTTCACGACCGGCACTGTCTCCGGACTCCAGTATCGCGTCCGCACCTGGGTGACCCAGGGTGCCCTGCTGACGGCCCTGCGAACCGGCTCAGGTTCAGTGCTCACACCGGAAATCCGGTCTGAGTCTGGTGCCAAAGGGGAGGGGACCTCTGATCAGGTTCAGAGGAGTCGATATCCCCACTCCGCTGTTCGCTTGTCCGTGTCCAACGCCGCCCTTCGATCCGCTGCTTCCGATCCGCCCTCCGGATCCTATTCCACTGAATCCATCTTCGGCCTGTCGGACACCACGGCTGTGATCACCGTGATTCCCGGTGTCACCGCGACAGTGACGCTTCCCACCGATTCCGTGGATGTGGTCCGGGGTCAGACCCTGGATGTGAGCCTCACGGCCGTGGATCAATTCGGAAACCATGTCGCCGACGGCACCGCCGTCTCCTGGGCGGTGCTACCGGCCAGCAACAATGTGGCCGTCACCGGTTCCGACGCCGTCACCACCGACGGAATGGCCACGATCCACCTGGCCGTCGACAGTCTGGCGGTTTGGGAATTCGATTTCCGGGTTCAGGCCACGGTGGAAGGGGTGACCCAGGTGTCCGGAACCTACAATGTGGACGATCAGATTGCCCCGGCGGCGCCCCTGTCCGTGGCGATCACGCCCAGCGTCTGGACATCCACCAACAGCTTTACGGTCACCTGGACCAATCCGGTGGAACATTCCGGGGTGGCCGGAGTCCATTACCAGATCGATGCGGAACCGGAGGTCTATGTGGCCGGGAACGATATAACGTCTCTGACGGGACTGGCGTTGCCCCAGAACGGAATTTCCACCATCAAACTCTGGCTGGAGGATCTGGCCGGGAACACGGATAATGCCAATCAGGCTCAGGTCCGGGCCAAATGGGACGATGTGGCGCCTGCTGCCTTCAGTCTCCAGTCTCCTCTGGCCGGCTGGTATAATAACAGTACGCCCGTCCTGCAATGGAACGCCTCTTCCGACGCCACGGCAGGATTACGGGAGTATCGGTTGGTGCTGGATGGAAACGAAACCCTTTTCGACCCAACTCAGACTTCTTTCCAGATTACCAATTCTTTGTCCGAAGGCAGCCATAGCTGGTCGGTCTTTGCGGTGGACAGCGCCGGCAATGAGACGGAGGCATCCAATCCGCAGACGATTCAGATTGACGTGACACCGCCCAACATCAGCCACAATCCGGTGCTGGAAGGGAATGCCAATACGCCAGTAACGATCACGGCTACCTTCACGGACGGTGGTTCCGGCATCGACCGGGCAGAACTCTATTATCGCAAGGGCGGTGAACTCACCTGGCAACCGGCAGTCGATATGAAGACACTGAACACCTACCAGATTGCCAGCAGTTTCGTCACGTCAGTGGGAGTGGAATATTATCTGGAAACGGAAGACGTGGCCGGAAACGTCACCCGACAACCGGAAGATGGCTTTACCTCCATTTCGGTCACCATCTCCGGCGAAGGGATAGCCAGTACGACCCGCTGGCCCACGGGCATCACCAACGGCACCAGCGTGAAGGATTACCAGTTGATCTCCTTCCCCATGCAGGCTGCCAACAATACGCCCACGGATATCCTGGTGGACGATCTGGGGAACTATGACAAAACCAAGTGGCGGTTCTTCACCTATGAAGCGGGTGAATGGCTGGAGTTTGCCGATATTCCCAGTATCGATCCGGGAAGGAGTTACTTCCTCATCGTCAAGAACGCCGGCCTGTCCATCAACACCGGCCAGGTCCACTCAGTCAATACGGATGAAAGTTTTTCCATCAACCTGACGCCGGGTGACTGGACCTTCATCGGCAATCCCTTCAATTTCGACATTTCCCTGGAAAAAGTGACCGTTGGGGATACCATCCCCCTGACGGGCGATCCCAATTTCTATACCTGGGATCAGGACTGGATTTCCGCCAGCAAACTGCAGCCATGGCACGGCTATATTTACAAGTCGGCCACCGGCGGTGTGCTGAAGATCGATCCCCGGAAGACCACCGGTAGGACGCTGTCCAGGCCCATGGTATTGACGCCCGAACTGGCGGAGGACGAATGGCTGGTGACGGTCACAGCCTCCAACGGAAACCTGAAGGATCGCAACAACCAGATCGGAGTGCTGCACGCGGCAGCGAATGAATACGATCCCCTGGACGCCTTCGAACCGCCGGTCCTGCCCGGCAACGTGGCCCTGCGCATCGATGACCGGAACTGGACAGAAGTGCCGGACGTCTATCGGCGGGATATTCGGCAACCGAATGAAGAAGGACAGTTCTGGGATCTGGAAGTCCTGTCCGGAGATCCGGAATCTTCCGTCTATCTTGCGTTCGACGGACTGGAAGACATTCCGACTGATTTCGATGTTTTTGCCGTGGATCTTACCCTGGGAACGGCCCAGAATCTCCGCTGGAATTCAGAGGTTCGTTTTGCCTCCTCCTCCACGGGACTGGTCCACCGGATCCGGTTCATTGCCGGGACCCGGTCCTTCGCCGAGGCTAACAGCGGCGGTGTGTCTCTGGTGCCGGACGCCTATCTGGTCAGCCAGAACTTCCCCAATCCTTTCAATCCCCAGACAACCATTCACGTGGGACTGGAAGAGGGGGCCCGGATTCGACTGGTGGTCTATAACATTCTGGGTGAAGAGGTGGCCGTTCTGGCAGACGATGAATTCCGTCCGGCGGGGTATTACAGTTTCATCTGGACAGGGCGGAACCGCTGGGGTGACCGGGTGGCCAGTGGTGTATACTTCTACATCGCGGAAATCACGGCTCCGACGGGTGAAGTCCGGTTGCGGGATACCCACAAGATGGTCCTGGTGAAATAGAGGTGCGTATGAAAAAGGCAATCGGGATTGGCGGTCTGTTCGGGCTGGTGGCGCTGGGGCTCCTGTTCAGCGCCCCCGACGCCCGGGAATTCGGTAAAATCACCCTGCCCCTGGGACAGGTAGAGGTCCAGCCGGGAGGAACCGGCGACTGGGAACGGGCCCTGCCCAACCGGAAAGTGTTCGTAGGGGACGTCATTCGCACCCAGGCGAAATCCCGCTGTGAGATCACCCTGTCCACCGGAGGGAAGGTGCGGATCGGAGCCGACTCGGAACTGGAACTGAATGCAGCCAACGTAAAACCCATGGAAAAGACCTATCAGGCCAACCTGCGGAAAGGGAATGCCTGGGTGTCGGCGAAAGCGGCTTTCGGAGAGAAAAAAAATGTTTCCGTCCGAACCCCCACCGCCGTGGCAGCCATCCGCGGGACCGTCTACCGCACCGTGGCCGGTGAAGAGGAAAGTTCCGTGCTGGTGTACAAAGGCAAAGTGGATGTGAATCAACCGTCCAATGTGGAGCAGGAGGAAAACCAGCCACAAACACCAAAACCAGGGGGAGCCCCCCAGTTCAAGATTGGACCCGTAGAGGAAGTCCAGGCGCCCACCCAAGTGGCGGGACCCTACGAAGTGTCCCTGGAAGACTGGATCACGCTGGTGGAGGGGATGCAGATCAATATCCGGAAGGACGGGAAGTACAATCTTTTCCAATTCGACCAGGAGGCCGACGCCAATCTGGATTTCGTGAAGTGGAATAAAGAGCTGGATGCCCAGTCCAAAGAATAACCTCTCCCTGCTCAGGTGACGGAATTTTCGGGATAGGCGTTTGAAAGATCTCCTCAGGCGGCTGAGAATGGGCAGTCTCATCGGCATCGGAGCCGGGCTGCTGATTGCGCTGGGAACCCACTTGCCCGGCTTTTTTTTGACCCGACTCCTGGATGAATACGAATTCCGGTCCTATGATTCCCGGATGAAAGCCAAGGCGGCCGGTACGGAAGAAGCCTCGATCGATTCCATCGTCATTATCGATATCGAACAAAATTCCATCGATGATCTGGGGAATTTCAAAGACTGGCCGCATGCGTATCACGGACAACTCATCGACGTGGTGTCTTCCGGAGATCCCCGGGCCATCCTGTTCGATGTCATTTTCGACCCCGAAGAAACCTTCGATTATGACCTGATTCACGCCCTGACGGAGGAACATCCTCCGGAGGACACCCTGCTCCAACGCGTGACCCGGCAGTTTCTCTGGTCCAACGACCCGGAACGTTTTGTTCAATCCACTGCTGCCAGTGGAAAGGTGGTGCATGCCCTGGTGTTTGAGAACGCCGATTCGGCCAATTTCCTCTACCCCATGGAAACGGAACCGGACGGCTATGCGTATCAGGGACACATCCTGGACCTGCCGGAAGACCAGGCCCGCCATTTACCCACGGCGGAGCGGCTGGGAAATACACACGTGGCCCTCCTCAGCGCAGCCCGCAGGACCGGGAGCGCCAACTTTCCCCAGGATCCCGACGGCATTACCCGCCGGGCCCCCACGGCGATCTATTTCAAAGGACCCGGCCATGTGTACCCCAGTCTGTCCATGGCGGCCGTGATGGACATTTTGGGAATTCCGGCGGACGGATTTCACTATGACTTCGACCGGGGAATTCTCAGTCTCTCCGATACCACCGGTAAGGTCATCCGGGAAATTCCCATCGACGATCAGGGAAGGCTGTATGTGAACTATTACGGCTACTACAAAACCTTTTATTATCTGCCCTACAGCTATTGTTTCAACCCGGACATGCTGCCTCCGGAATACTGGAAAGACCGGGTGGCCATCGTGGGTTCCTCTCTTCCCGGTTTGATGGATCTCCGCAACACGCCGGTCCAGGAAACCTTCGCCGGGGTGGAGATCCATGCCAACGTGATCAACAGCATTCTGCATAACCAATTTGTCCGCCTGTCGTCGCCCCGCTGGAGTCTGTTGGCCATTGTCCTGATCAGCTGGCTGTTGGGCGTGCTGACTTCGATTCCCCAACGTACGATTCTTTCGCTCCCCGTGCCCCTGGTCCTGGCCGGCGCCTGGGTGGTGTTTGCCTACAGCCAGTTTTTGAATCACCTGACCATGTGGCCGGTCATCCGTCCCGTGGTCTCCCTGGGGGCCACCTTTCTGGGAGTGTTTCTCTACAATTATCTGGTAGTGGAGAAAGACAAACGTTTCCTGAAAAGCACATTCTCCACCTACATTGCCCCCGAGCTGATTGATCAGATGTATGAGCAGAAGCAGGAGCCGAAGCTGGGGGGTGATTCGGGGATCAAGACGGCGTATTTCACGGACATACAGAG